>DASPWV010000127.1:0-5631 GCA_035637635.1 Vicinamibacterales bacterium
CCGCCGGCTGCTCGAAGTTCCCGCAGCGTCGTCGCGCCCGCCGCTCAGCACATCTGCGAACGCCTCGGCTCACCGCGCGTGCTGGATCTGACGGGCGCGACGACGCTGCGGGAACTTCTGCATCTGTTCGATCTCGCTCACGTGCTCGTCTCGAACGATTCCGGTCCGGCGCATTTCGCCGCTTTGACGAACGTTCACGTGATCGTTTTCTTCGGGCCTGAGACGCCCGAGCGCTATCGGCCGCTCGCCAAGAACATGGACGTCATCTACACCGACTACTCGTGCAGCCCGTGTGTGAGCCCGTTCAACCAGCGCAACTCGCCGTGCAACGAGAATCTGTGCCTGAAAAGTGTGGATATCGGCGCGGTGGCCGCGCTGGTTCGATCGCGGCTCGATTCGGCGTATCGCAAACGGCTTTCGGCCGTGACTAATTCTTCAGCAAAATAGCGGCCGCGTCGGTGCCGGTCACGTCTTTCACCGAGTGGATAATCGTGCATCGATTCGGTCCAATCAACTCGTTGAGCCGCGGATTATTGGTGGTGACGATGAGGAGACTGCCGGCCGGGATCCGATCCGGCTGAAAGGCATCGATCGAAAAATACCTGGTGCGCGGCCAGAGATCCTCCCTGCCATGGGTGATCAGGTGAAACTTCCACTGGACGACCTTGCCTGCGCTGAGATCGTCGCTCAGGTAAACCGCGGGCAGCGACGCGCCGGCGTCACTTGCAATCGCGTACTCCACGACGCCGCGGACGTTCAGGAAATCGTGACGGAACGCCGAGCGGAGCTGGTAGTCCGTGAAGTAGTCCCCGGCAAACACCAGAAACTGAATCGGGATGCTGGCCAGAAGCAGCGCCGCGATGGTCCGTGCGATAAGGCGACGGTTGGCGAGAAGAAACTCAACACCGGCAACAACGATGAACACACCAAACGGCAGGACGAGCAGATCGCGCGCCGTCGCGTACCGCGGCGCTTCCGGCAGTGTCAAGGCGATTGGTAGAGGGGCAAACAAGAAGCCGGCGACCAGCAGTGCGCGCGGAATGGAAAACCCGCGTCTGACGATGTGCCAGGTGCCACACGGAAGCAGCACGGCAAAGGCAAGCACGAATACGCCAACACGCCGGGTCGACCACATCGGATCGGCGCCACCCGCGAAAAAGAGGTACGACGGATTGAAGTAATCCCAGTAGAGCGTCACGCGCTCGCCGACTCTCGAGCTCGTCGCGACGCCGTAGTTCTGAAACATATCGTGCAGCAGCGTCGGGTGAGCCGATACCCACACAATGAGCGGCACCAGCGCAACAGCAAACCCAATCGAGACCGCGGCATGCGCGCGCAGCGGTTTGCGACTCACCCGCAGTACCACATGCGTCGCGACGAAATAGAAGGGCATCGCAATCCATGACGAGATGTGCGTGTACAAGCCCGCACCGAGCGCGAACCCCGCGGCCGCGGCCAGCCAAATCGTGGCCCTGGGGGCAAGTGCCAGGTGCCGAGTGCCAAGTGCCGAGTGCTCAGTGCTCTTGTCCGTTGGCAGATATCGCAGCAGGCACCATAGCCAGAGCAGCACAAACGGCAACGGGCAGAAGTAGTCCTGTGCAAGCCGCGCGAAGAAGAAGTGCGCGGGGGTGAGCGCCAGCATGCCCGCCGCGAGCACTCCGTACCATGGGTTGCCGAACAGCCGTTTCGCGATGAGATATGCCAGCCAGATATTGACCATGGCGAGGCCGATGTTCGGCAGACGAACTGACCACTGCGCAATCGGCGCGACACGGAGCATCGCCGCCGTCAGATAAAACAGAAACGGCTGCCACCACGTGACGCTGCTGTGATTCGGGATGAGCGGATCGGTAATGTGGAAAAGGAGCGGCAAGCGCGCGCCGGTCATGTCGCGGCCGGTCGTTGCGAGCGAATAGCCTTGAACTGCCGTGCGCGCTTCATCCCATCCGAGATACACGGGCGCTTCGCCGAGCCTCCATGAGTACAACGCAGTGGCAAGGAGAAGAACGCCTGCCATCGCCGTGCGCGTCGAGCGCAGCGAGAGCGTCGAGGATTTGCCTTCCTGCAAACCGGTCAACGGAAATCTGGATAGTCGCGGTCGCGGGCGTTGATGACGACGGGCGCGAACGGCCACTCGACCGCAAATGCCGGATCGTTCCAGCGAACGCCGCCGCCAAACTGAGGCGCGTACTCGGCAGACGCGTGATAGAAGATTTCCGTCTCGTCGGTCAGCGTGAGGTACCCGTGAGCGCAGCCCTCGGGGACGTACAGCATGCGCCGGTTCTCGGCGCTCAACTCAACTGAGACCCATGTTTTGAACGACGGCGAATCTCGGCGCAAATCGATGGCGACGTCGAGAATCGCACCGGCGGCGCAGCGGACAAGCTTTGCTTCCTGATGCGGCGGCGTCTGATAGTGCATGCCGCGCAGCGTCCCTCGCGCGCGGTTGTAGGCGACACTGCTCTGCGCGAACTCGGTGGCGAGGCCCTGCCGCCGGAACTCCGACTGCGCCCACAGGACGAGAAAAAAGCCGCGCTCGTCGGCGTGCGGCTCCGATTCGACAATGAACGCCCCTGACACGCGTGTTGGAGTGAACCGCATCGGCGTCACTTCGACAGGTCGATCACGGTGCGACCAGCGAGGCGAGCTCTTTATGAATCAGCTCCGCCGCCAGGTGGTGACCCTCCACTCCAAAATGCGACTCATCGTCGAAATACTCGGGATGGTCCCGAAAAGCGGCGTACACGTCAATCACCGGCGCGTGCTCCTCGCGCGCGACATCGCGCGTCGCCTCGTTGTAGGCGGGGGCGTGCGACTTCCACGATGCGGGGTCGGTCGACGTGCCCATGTATGGCCTCGTCAAAAGTACGACGCGAACACCCCGTGCCCGGCCGGTGCGGACGATGTCGCGCAGATACGTGAGGTATTCCGTCAGGCTGACACGCGGCACAAGCGCGCCCGTTGCACCCGTCGCCACTTCGACTTTGTCCCAGACGTCCACAGCGAGTTGTGCCAGGCGCAAACGTTTGGTTGCGCGCGTCAGGCGCTCGATGCGATCGTGCCGCTGCACGTACTCCGAATCAGGCACTCTCACCTGATGGGCGTCGTTGGCGCCAAAGCTGACGAGCACGAGATCAGGACTGTACGCGAGGAGCTCCTGAAACCGGTTGCGCCCCTGAAATGAGGTGTAGCCCCAGACGCCCGCGTTGATGACCTGTGTGCCGGGATGCGAACCGGCAAACAGGCGCTGAAGCTGCGCCGGCCAGTTGGCGCCTTCATCGACGTCCCAACCGAACGTGTTCGAGTCGCCGAGCGCGAAAATCCGGAACTCGCCGGGATGTTTGGCCACGTCCACCGGCGCGCCGCGAAATCCCTGAGGGTTGAAGGGCGAGAACTGGCCGCTCCATGGGCGCCAGATGAGAACGGGATCGTAGACGAGATGTCGATCGTGGAAGGCGTGCTCCTCGCGCCAGTCGTCTTTGATGTTTGCGCCAATCTTGACCGGTGAGTAGTGGTAATCGCTCGCGCGGAGAACGAGCTCTAACGCACCTCCCGCCAGCAGGATGGACACGGTTGCGATGACAAGGCGACTGACCCTGCGCACGTCGCGTAATCGTAGCATCACGGGTTGCGCGCGGATGCTACGGTGCAGCGGAGGGCGGGACTTCACTCCCACCTGTTCGGGCGTGGCGACCACGTGCAGTGAACCGCCGTAACTGATAGATCGCGAACATCAGCACAATTGCGTCCATTGGCAACCGATACCGATCCTGCACCGTATTGAAAACGGCGGTTGCCAGCGCGATGTAGAGTGCCGTTGCGATGAGCAGCGTTCGCAGGGCCGTTCGCTGATCGCGTTCGCGCAACGATTGCACCATTCCAATGACAGCAATGGGCGCAACGAGCGGCAGAATCCAATATGCGCGGCGGATGTACCACACCACTGCGACTCTCAGCTGTCTCACGTCCGGAGGCGGTCTATTCGGGAAGGACGGGAACGACAGGCTGACGGCACGCTCCGCACAGAGATAGGGACCGTTCGACTCGCAGATCTGGACACTGCGATACGGCAACACGAGCAGCTTCACCAACTGCTTGACGGTGCCAACCGCGAATCGCACGGGATGTTCGACCACGGTGTCGACGGCATATCCCCACATCAGGTTGTCGGTCTCCAAGCCCGAATAGCCACCGTGATAATTCAACTCGTCGCGGACCGGGTAATGCAGGTACGGGCTCGTCGGTCTCAGCGCGTCCACCACGCGCTTCACCGCAGGAAATCTCGTGGTGGCCGGCGGGTCGAGCTCGTCGATGTCGATCGCGCGCAGAAACAACCAGAGTCCCTCGCCGCTGCTGATGCCCCAGAATCCATACTGCTGCCGGTTGACGTAAAGCCATGGCGCGATTGCGATCGCGAACGTCGCCAGAAGTACCGCAGCCGCACCGACGACGCGCCGGCGCTCCCCTCCGCGCCAGACGACAATCGCGATCACCATGAGGATGAGTGCCTTCGCGACCGGACGCGTCAGCGTGGCCACCGCACACATGACACCTGTGGCGGCCGCCATGAGCAGTGAGCTGGTTTGCAGGAACCGGTCGGCCGTAAACAGCGTCAGGACGAGCACCACGACGAACAGCGCCTCGGTCGTCACAGAGGTCTCGTAAAAGAGTTGCAATGCGGAGACCGTCCACAGAAGCGCCGCGTAAAACGCCACCGTTTTGTCGAACGCGTCGCGCGCGACGCGATACACCAGGACGCTGGCGGCCACGGCCAGCGCACGTTGAGCGGCAATCATGGCCGCACCCGCCGCAGGCGTAGCGCCCATCGCGAGGAACGCGGCCATGAACGCAGGGAATATGGGTGTGCTCACGAAATTGTGGGACAGATAATCGCCGCGCAGGAACGAGCGAGCCGTCTCGTAATACTGAACGGAGTCGCCCCACAAAATGGGAGACGTCGCGAACATGACGGCGACCCGAACCGCGATGCCCACCACGACGATCGTCACAATCGATCGACGGGTGCTGGGCACAACGGCGCGATGCCAGTGCATCAGCGGACGCCCGATGGAATGACACCAGCGCGCCAGCGGCCGTCGCACGCGATATCCGACGAATCCGATCCAGACGAGCGGCAGGATGACCGGCGCAGCCCAGGCGAGCGGCCGCAGAAGAAGAGCCGTGCGCGACAGGGGCTGCCGCGACACGTAGATCCAGCTCACCGGCCGAAGCGCTCCGCCCTCCGGCGCCATCAAGAGCTCGGGCTCGTCACCCCTGTTGGGAAAGGCATAGCGCAAGCGAAGACCGTGCTGTCCGGCGCTCAACTCGACGCGTCCTGATGCAGGCTCCAGGTCGGGCCCGCGAGCCTGCAGCACCGGCTGCTCATCGAGGAAGAGCTGTGCAGCGCCGTAGGTCCAGAGAACCATCGTGAACGTTCGGGGGACGCACGACCGTGAGCAGGCCGCGGCATTCCGTGCTGAAGGTCCGCGCGAATCGCGCGGGTCGTGTCGCGAAGAGCGGTGTGCTGAGATCTCGTTCGATTCGCGTCTCGAATGCCGGCTCCTGCCACCAATCGTTCGCGTAGTCGTGACACTCGAGTCCGACGGTGTCCGCAAGCCGGTTGCTTGCGAT
>DASPWV010000128.1:0-4694 GCA_035637635.1 Vicinamibacterales bacterium
GCGCGGCAAGGGCATGAAAGATGTGTCGGGCCGCGGGCGCGGAGATCTCCTCGTTACCGTGCAGGCGATCACGCCGCGCAAGCTCACACGCGAGCAACGGAAGATTCTCGAACAACTCGCCGGGGCGCTCCCGCCGCAGCAGTTCGAGCCCAAGCCGCGCGAAGCCGAGGACCGAAACATCTTCGACAAGGTCAAAGATATCTTTGGCTGAGTACGCGTGGCCGGCTCTTGTCATTGCCGCCACGCGCATCGGTCAGGAGGATCTCGTCTCCGCGGCTCTCGACGATTTTTCGCCGCGGGCCATCGAGGATCTCGTTCCTCAACCCCTCCCACCAGGCGGCCTCTGGGATCCAACGCTTCCCGCGGCCCCCAATCCACCGCCCGCTCCCTTGCACTGGCGCGTCTTCTTTTCCACCGCCGCCGATCGGCGTGCGGCCGCTGCCGACCTGCGGCAGCGGTTTTCGGACATGCAGCTGGAGTGTGTCGACATCGCGGATGACGATTGGGCGGCGCGATCGCAGCGCGCGTTGCATGCGATAACCGCCGGCCGCTTCATCGTGGCACCGCCGTGGGATGTGCCTACCGGCATCGAGACCGATGTTGTTGTGATCCTGATTGAACCGTCGCGCGGGTTTGGCACCGGCCATCACGCGTCGACGCGCCTGTGTCTTCGAGCGCTCTCCGATGTCAACGTGTCGGGAGGCCGCGTGCTCGATTTGGGGACGGGCTCGGGCGTGCTGGCGTTCGCCTGCGCGCTGAAGGGTGCCCGTGAGGTGGTTGCGGTGGATGTCGATGCGGACGCAATAGATGCCGCGCGCGCGAGCGCCCGGCTGAATGTGTTGCCGGTGCCGATCGACTTCCGCATTGTTGACTTTCGAGACGCTGCTAGCGAAGGTTCAATCGACGGCGGCTACGATGTGGTGACAGCGAATCTTACCGGCGGGATGCTGATATCTGCGGCGCCACGCATCGCCAGTCTCGCGGCAAGCGGAGGAATCGTCGTGATGAGCGGGTTTGATGAAGACGAGCGACAAGCGGTCCGTCATGCCTTCGCCGAGACGATGGAGCAAATCGCATCGTTCAGCGAGGAGGGATGGGTTGGGCTGGTTTTAAGAGCGCCGAAAACACAGAGGTAGTTTCCAGTTACCAGTTTCCAGTTCAAAGTTGAGTTCTTAGTTTTCGGAACGTCCAACTGACAACCAAACTTTGAACTGGAAACTGACAACTGGGAACTCCTTTAACCCACCGGCTTCTGCTGCCCCTTCTCCCGTCGCTGATTCCACAATTCCACCAGCCGGCGCATCTCTTTGAGCGGCTCGGGACTGTCATCCACCTGCAACCGTAGAACAACGTCGTTGTTCAGCCACACGCCCATGCCTTTTCCAACGATCAGGATGTTCGCCGACTGCATGCCGCGTGCGTCGCCGCCGCCCGCCTGTCCCGCGTCGAGCGCGGCCATCAGTCGCATCGCAAGATGGCCGGTTGTTTCCTCGAACGCTTTGACCATGTTCGACACGACCGCTTCACCCGCCAGGATGTTCCCCTGCGCGGTGCAAAACCTGCCCTGTTTGTGACCCGCCCAGGTCGTGGCCTTCGGTCCGGTATAGACGGCGGTATTCCCGTTCGCATCGATCACGGCAAATTGTCGTCCCTGTTTGGTCCATTTGTCGGGTTGCGGATCGGAATCGCTTTCCCAAATGGCCTTGACGATCGCGTCCGGGGACATTCCGGCGCGGAGCAGCGCGATGGCCTTCGGGCCATAGCTGACGTCGACGATGGCTTGAGTGGCCGCCATGCCGACCCCGGCCTCGCCCCAGAGTACGCCGTTGCCGACAGAAAACACGCGCGACTGCACAGCACCGCCGATCTCACCGGTTGCAGGATCGAAGCCGAGAATGGAAAACGTCGCGATCGAGTCCGGAAGCTGTTCAACTGTCCGGGCCTGGACCAGTGCAACAACCGTGAAGGCAATAACGACAGCGAGCGCCCTTTTCATAGTCGCCTCGATTGTTCGTGGAACGAATCTCCGCACGCCATACCCTGATCGAAAAGATTTCGTGTTTCGCGATCTGCAGCGCTTTCGCGCTTCAAAGATCATCCCACAGCGTGCGAAACGCCGTCAGCGCCACGATCGGTGCGGCGTCTGCGCGCAGGGTGCGGCTGCCGAGCGTGACCAGCGTGGCGCCCGCTACCGCGGCGCGCTGCAGTTCTTCAGAAGTCCACCCGCCTTCGGGCCCGATCATCACCGTTACGGCTGAAGAGCCGCGAATCTCGCGAAGCTCGCGCACTTCGGCACCTGCGCCAGGTTCGACGAGCATCAGCCATGATGTCCCTTTGTGTGTGTCTATCCAGGCCGGCAGCGAGACTGCGAGTTTCACCAGAGGCACCACGGCGCGGCCGCATTGTTTGACGGAAGCCATCGCGATGCGCTGCCATCGCGCAGCCCGGGTGCCGCGCATCACCGCACTCAGACTCGTTTCGGTGCGTTCGGTGACGAGCGGTTCGATCTCTGCGACGCCAAGCATCACGGCGTCGCGAATGACCTGATCCATCTTGTCCGCCTTCAACACCGCGACAGCAAGGGCAATCGAAATCCTCGACTCGCGCGCAGCCGCCACTTTGTCCACGAGGGTCACGACCACTCGCTGGCGTTTCACTTCGCGGACCGTGGCCTGCCACTCGTCTCCGCGTCCATTGAACACCCGAACGCTGTCGCCTGTCGTCAGTCGCAACACCCGTGATAGGTGCGCCGCTTCCTCTGCAGGCAGCACCACGACTGGATCCTCGGCGCTCCGACCTGCGTCGGGCGCGAAGAACCTGGGTAGCACGTGGTGAGTATATAAGCCGCAGATACACACAGATAAACCCCGATAGACGCAAATAAGAGACAGATTCTGC
The DNA here is from genome assembly GCA_035637635.1 of Vicinamibacterales bacterium. Taxonomy (GTDB): domain Bacteria; phylum Acidobacteriota; class Vicinamibacteria; order Vicinamibacterales; family UBA2999; genus DASPWV01. Next base: position 2,899 of record DASPWV010000128.1, read on the forward strand.
GCGGCCAACGGCGCCGCGTACGTCTGCCAGTTTGTCGGTGCATCTGCGGTTCATCTGCGGCAAGGTCGGTCGTCTATACTGGCGGCCAGTGTTCTTCCGCGGGCAGACCATCGGCAAGTACCGCATCGTGATGCCGCTTGGCAGCGGCGGCTTCGGCACGGTTTATCTCGCCGAAGACACGTGGATCGACAAGAAAGTCGCCCTGAAGGTTCCGCACCGGCAGAATCTCGACTTCGGCGAGCTCGTTCGCGAGCCGCGCCTGCTCGCGAGCCTCAATCATCCCAACATCGTGACGGTGCTCACCGCCGAGAAGCAGGACAACATCTTCTTCATCGTGATGGAGTACGTCCCGGGAGAAACGCTCGAGCACATCATCGATCGCGAGGGCGCGCTCGATCTCAGTCGCGCCCTCGATTACACGTGCCAAATCTGCAACGCCATGGACCACGCGCATCGGCAGGGCGTCATCCATCGCGACCTCAGACCTGGCAACGTGCTGGTCACCGAGCTCGGGATGGCGAAGGTCGCCGATTTCGGCACGTCACGCTTTCTCGAAATCGCCGCTCACGGCACGACAGTGATCGGCAGTCCGCCGTACATGGCGCCGGAGCAATTTCAGGGGAAGGCGGTGTTTGCATCCGACATCTACTCGCTCGGCGTGACGATGTATCAGATGTTGACCGGATCGCTGCCGTACGACACGCCCGCGCCCGCGGATCTCGACCGCTTGATCAAAGGCGAGTTGACGGTGCCGCCGCGCGCGAAGAACGCGCGAATTCCAAAGGGCATCAACGACATCATCATGAAAGCGCTCGCCGCGGACGTCTCCGCGCGCTACCAGCGTGCCGCAGACGTGCTCGAAGACGTCCTCGCCGCACGTGCGCGGCCGGCGCTTACACTGCCCGCTGGACGGCGTGGCAAAGATTACGTGGCTCCTCACGTGGCTCGCCGGTCCAGACCCGCTCCTCTGGACCTCGGCGGCGCTGAACAGACGGCCAACGACATTCAGGCGCGTCTCAAGGCGCGTGAGACTCCCCAGGCGCGATTCTGCTGGCACTGTCGAAAGCCGCTGCATGCCCGCACCGACACGTGCCCCTTTTGCGGAGAGGCGCAATAACGCCAAGTGCCGAGTGCCAAGTGCCAAGTGCCCATTGCCGAGTGCCAAGTGCCGAGTGCCGAGTGCGGAGCGGTTTCAAATTTGGTCGATGGATTACAGAGATGACATCGGTTCATCCGGAGGCGGCGAGGAATTCATGCTGCCGTCCGCGTCAGTCTGGCCGAACACGCGGGAAATCTGTGTAATCTGTGTAATCGGTGGTGTTCTTTCTTCCGAATCTGTGTGACCCCCTGCGGGAACCGTATTTGAATCTCACTGGAGTGACCGATGGCATTCAGCGGCAAGGGCAAGGTGTGGATGAACGGCAGGCTCGTGGACTGGAAGGACGCAACCATCCACGTCGCAAGTCATGTCGTCCATTACGGGACCGGCGTGTTCGAGGGTATACGCGCGTACCATTCGGACCGCGGTACGAACATCTTTCGCCTCCAGGCGCATATGCGGCGTCTGATCGACTCCTGCAGGGTGTATCGCATGGAGCCGGCATATGACGTCGACCGATTGACGGACGCGGTCGTCGAGACGGTGCGGGAAAACGGCTTCAAGAGCTGCTACATCCGCCCGCTCGTGTATCGCGGCTACGAGCAGCTTGGCGTCAATCCGTTGCCCTGTCCCGTCGACATCGCCATCGTCGTCTGGGAATGGGACGCGTATCTCGGCGCGGACGCACTCGAAAACG
>DASPWV010000129.1:0-15939 GCA_035637635.1 Vicinamibacterales bacterium
TCCGGTAGTGAAGCATCTCGAACCAGTACCAATCCATCTCCTCTCGCCCGGCTTGCAGCGTGCTTTGAAACAGTCCGTGAAACAGGCTTCGCGCCAATGTGAGGTTGTCAAATGGGGCAGCGGCATCGAGGCCAAGGACGCGAACGAACAGGGCCTGTCGTATCTCGCCCTTCCATGAGTCGGCGAGTATGCTGAACTGTTCCTTGATGGTCTCGATAGCTTCCCCGTATTCCCGTGCGATCTTGACGGGTTCGCCGATGATCGGCACCTGCTCGAGTCCATCCAGCACGTAATCGACGCCGTCGTCGATGTTCTTCTCGATCGTCTCGACCGCTTCGTCGAGCGCGTCGTAGATCCGCATGATGCCGTCGTACGCCGTCACGAGATCGCGCAGGTTTTCGACGACGTCGTAATCGGGCGCCCAGAAAAGCAGATCGGGTCCAATGCATCCCAGGCTGGCCGCGAATTTGTTCTCGTTGAGAATTCGCAGGAGCTCCTGGCGCGCGGCAGCGCCGTCGCCGTCGAGCTTTTCCTGCAGCTTCTTCAGGACGATGAAGTGGATTCCGAATTTGGGCATGGCGCACTCACGAAGCTTTGACCTGACGGTGTTTCAGCGCACAACGCACGTTGCCGAAGTACGCGTTGTTGTTCTGGCCTGTTCGACGCTCGGCGATCAGACGCACGGTAATCGTCGTCAACGCCGGGCCGGCATCGATGTGCCCGTCCTTCTTGATCCATGTGTCTGGAGATGCAAGAGGCGGCTCGGTCGTGGCCAGCACCGATTCGACGCCGGTCTGCAGACGCGAGAGGCGCAGCCAGAGCGCACCGCGATCGCGAGGGGTCTGGGTGTAGGTGTACAGGAAGCACGAGGTGTCAACGGTCACGTTGCCCTTGCCGATTTCGCTCAGGAAGAACGCGTTGTCGACGTCGATTCGATGGCGCAGTTCCGAATGAGGGCCTGGCGTCGCGTGCGGGTACAACACATTCGTGATGCTCGGATTCGGCGGAATGCCGGCTTCGAGCTGCGCAGTCGTCTTCAACTGCCAGGTTCGGTCCGCGTCGGGCACCGCGACGGCCTCGTCGAAGCCGAAACGATCGTCACTGAATCGATATTGCTTCCAGCCGGGCAGCGAGGATCGAAGGCTCGAGTCGAGCAGATTACGCTCTTGCAGCGAGAGGTCGTGGACACGACCGATCGGGAAAGGATCGTTGATCGGATCGAAGGCAATGGCGTAATGAGGATTGAAAACAGCAATGCCTCCAACCTCCTTGACCACCGAAACCTGTTTACGCTCCAGGATTCCGAGCGCCGTCGACGCGGTCGCGACGAGGACCAGGTCGGCTTCAGGTTCGCCGACCACGTGCGCCGGCTTCACGTACACGTTGATCCGCACCTGATGCGACGGGAGATTGCCCGAATTGAATACCGTCACGGCAAATTCATGACCCTGGATCCGCACGTCTTCGACGACGAGGCGCGTAACACAGGGTGGCGTCTTGGAGGGCTTGCGAGAAGGTTCGTCAGCTCCGCGCCGAATGCGCGTGCCGCGTTTCCGGATTGTCGATTGAGGCATAAGGATCAGATCTCGTTCGGTCGTCAGAAGATGATGTGCCGTTTCACGAATTCTGCGATTCCGCGTACGAGTGCGAAGAAGCCGCGCTCGCGGGCCGCCGCATCCTGCGGCGGCGACTCGCAGAGGCCCCACGCTTCGGCGGCGCTCTCGCCCAGCGCCATCTGCCAGCGCGTGCACAAGCTCGTTTCGACGCACCAGGCGCAGGTGGCGCCGTGACGCCCCGCAGCCACCGAGCCCATGGTGTCCGCGGGCACTTGGCCCCTTCCGGGTTGAACGGACGGATCGACGTCGACGATCCAGCCCTCCGGCTGTTCGCACGGACATGCGTCGGTGCCGGGTCCGCACAGCTGGCGACACGAGCCAAGACCGCGCGCGGCGTCTTCGACTCCAGGATGTGACGCCGCCCGCACCCGGTCCGCTTCGCACGCATCCTTCGACGTGAACATGTTCGGCCGCGCGGTGTCCTCCCCTGCGGGCGGTTCGGTGGGAAGCCACGACCGCGGTTGGACGCAGTCTCCTTGCAGTTGAGGGCACGCCGCCTGAGGCGTCGCGCCGCAGGCGGGTGGGAGTGCGGCGGGACACTCGGGCACGGAGGATGTCGTTCCGATTACCGGACGAACCTCGATGCCGCCGCCCGGCACGACACACTGCAGCTGACTCGCGGTCAACGCCCGGGTACCGATCCCGACGCCGACGCCAGGGACGCTGCCGCCGGGCGTGGTGCCCGCTCCCGCGTCTGGAACCAGGCAACAACAAGTCGTGTCGAGCACGTTGACGACTGCGGCTGCAACGTTTCGCGTACTGTTGGGCTCGGTGTATTCGTCTCCCAGACCGAAGGCGCCATGTCCGAATTCGTGTTTCGCTATCTGAGCGACGTCGCTGCCGCTCGTGGCCGAAAACGTCCGGATGTTCGCGGCCTTGACGGCAGGCCCGGCGCAATCGCGGAAGACCGTTGCGAGATCGGCAGCGGGATCGATGGTTCCTTCCACACTGGCGCCGCTCGTCGGATGGCGGTGGAGAACGCCCACCGCTTCCATCGGCTGCAGCTGCCCGGGAAATGCGGCGTCGGCCGGCCAGGGATTCTGTCCGCACCTCGTGTCGAGGCCGGAGTAGAACGACGACGTAAATCCCGGTTTGCCGAACTGGTAGAACGCGAGCTGATCGTCGCGCCAACGGTAGACCGGATCGCGAAGGACGCCTTCATATACAGCCGTCTCGATGTCGGCTGAGAAATCGCCCTCGGGATAGAGAGGAGCACCGTTCGACGAACCGCTCTCGTCGCGCACGAACGCTGTCTGCACGCGGTAGGAGTCGGCGAGACTTGCCACTTTCTTGACGGGCTCGCGCAGAGTAATCAGGTCGTTCGGACCCGCCGATGCAGCGGCACGAAATCGATAAGTGGTGCGAGACTGGACTCGCGTACCGTTCTGCAGATCGATATTGCCGCCGTAGACATACTCGTCATCAGCCGCCCTCAGCGTGAACGTGCACGCGAAGGTGCCGTCGCCGGCCGCGTCACACGTTTTCAATTCGTTCGCGCCGTCGCTCTGCCGGACAAGCTGCGCAACTCCGCGCGAAACGGCGCCGTCAACGTCGCGAACATCCGGCTCGATGCGAACCGTGATCGCCTGGCCCGGTATCGCCCGAATCGGATGATGCGACACGAACACACGCGGCCGTTCGTGAGGGCTGTAACTGAAATACGGAAGCGTGAACGCGAGCGGTGGACAGGCAACGATGCCCGCGGCCACGCCCACGAGCAACGCTGCCGTTCCAAGAAGAAGAGACCGACGACTCACAATGCGCCCAGTGGTTCGACCTTTTCTCGAGTGATCGCCGACGAAATTTCTGGCGGAGAGCAGAAGTTCTCACAAATCACGAAAGCGGTCAAACATCGTCATGGGTCTTTACGAATGAGGTGAACCGTCCTGCAAGTCGTCTGTCCCTTCAATCTGCCGCGGCCTGCGGCAAACCCGCGACTCCCGCTTGCTGCGGTGGTAGCATCTACCGTTCAATTCCGAGACCAGCCAGACATCACGCGGAGGCACGGCATGTGTACTCGCAGGACCTGGTGGTACCGTCTCGCGGTACTGCTGCTCGTTTGCAGCGGCGCAGAACGCGCCGCGTTTGCTCAGAACCCCACCTTTGCGCTCGAAGGAGTCGTAACCGATGCGCAACAGGCCGTCCTTCCCGGCGCGACGGTCACCATCCAGAACATCTCAACCGGCCTTACCCGCACGGTAATAACCGATGATGGCGGCCGGTACGTCGTGAGAGCGCTGCCACCGGAAGGTCGATACAAGGTTCAGGTCGATCTGCAGGGATTCGCCAGTGAAGTGCGTGAAGGTCTCACGTTCAACGCCGGCCAGCGTGTCGTGCTCAACTTCACGCTCAAGCTTTCCACGGTGCAGGAAACCATCACGGTTGCCGGCGACGCGCCAGTCGTGCAGACGACGTCCGCGGAAGTGACGAGCACAATCGATCGCACGTCCTTTGAAACATTGCCAGTCAAGGAACGCAATTACTTCCGCCTGCTGTCGCTCGACTCCAACGTCGTTCAGAGCCGTCCCGGCACGAACGCGGTGAACGTCGGCGGCGGCGAAGTGTGGAACTTCGGTACGTACGTCGATGGCACGAACAACCACTCGAAGTGGCTGACGTTGCAGCGCGCGCCGCAGTTGGGATCCGGCGGATTCGCGCTCGAAACAGTCAAGGAAGTGCAGCTCATCACGAATCAGTTCTCCGCCGAGTTCGGCGGCCACTCGGCGGGCGTGGCGAGCATGATCACCAAGAGTGGAACGAACGACGTCGCGGGGTCGGCGTTCGTGATGATTCGACCTGGCGACTGGGATGCCCGGCCGCCACTCTCTCCCGTCAAGGTGCCGTACAACCAACAGCAGTTTGGCGGCACTGCTGGCGGTCCGCTCGTCAGGGACAAGATCTTTTATTTCGGCAGCTACGAGCGCAGACGCGAGCGAAGCCAGGTCGTCGTCACGTCGCCCGAAGCGTTTGGACTGGTCGTTCCGACACCGGCCGATGAGCATCAGGGCCAGGTGAAAGGCGATTTCCATTTCTCGGCGAAGAACTCGCTGGGCGTGCGCTACAACATGGTGCGCTGGCGCAAAGACAATGAGAGCGGCGGCTTCAACCTGCCTGGCAGCGGCTTCATCTGGGACAACAACGTCGACACGCTGCACAGCACGTTCACCACGGTCGTGTCCGATCGCTTCCTCAACGAGGTGCGCGGCCAGTACTCCGAGTACACCGATCGGCGAGCGGCGAAATGCGACTGCGTGTCGATTCAACGCACCGCGTATTCGACGACGGGCGGTTACGACCAGGGGACGTGGGGCGTGCTTCCGGAGCGGACGTACGACATCTCTGATACCGCGTCGTTCTGGAGAGGCAGTCACAGCATCAAGACCGGGGCATCTCTCACCTACGACGTCACCAAGCAGCTGTTCGCTCCGCTTCAAAACGGCGTATACTTCTTCAGCGGCGCTCCGAACGTCGCGCCGACGCCGTTTCAGTATCGACAGGCGTTCGCGCTTCGACCCGAAGCGCGTTTGATGTACCCGAAGGCGTACGTGATCGGCACGTTCTTTCAGGATGACTGGCGTCTTCGACAGAACCTCACGCTCAATCTCGGGCTGCGCTACGACGTCGAGATCATCAAGGACATTCCCGACTGGCCGGCCGGGACCGACAAGAACAATCTCGATCCTCGTGTGGGATTCGCGTGGGATCCATCAGGCGATCAGAAGTGGGCGATCCGCGGAGGAGTCGGCGGCTTCACGCAGCAGCATCCGATTTTCACGATCGTGAAGGGCGGCGTCGGCGGCCGCAACGGTCTCGTCACGATTTCGTTGACCCCGGCGGACCCGCTCTTTCCGGCGTTTCCGAATGCGCTGCCAGGGTTCCCGCCGGGAGCGGTGCTTCCGCCGCGTGACATCCAGGAAATCTCACCCGACCTCGAGAACGAGCACGCGTGGGCCGGCAGCCTCGGGTTTCAGCGGCAGCTCGGGTCGCGAGCGAGCTTCTCGATCGACGCCAACATCAATCGCGGCGTGAAGCATGGCTTCCTGAACGTCAACCAGGCGGCGCCGATTCCGAAGGATGTGCTGATTGCCGCCAATGGCGCCACGGTGAGAACGGCCGCACAGGCGGACCTGACGCGTCCCATTCTGCCGGTGCCGAACGGTTTCCGCCGCATCGACATCCTGACGAACGAAGGACGTTCGTGGTATCAGGGCGTTCGCTTTTCCGGCGACTATCGAACGACGCCTTTGCGGTTGCGCGTTTCATACACCGTTTCGAAATCGGAAGATCGGCTGAACCACTGGTTCTCGCCTGAAGACAGCTCCGATCCAGAGCTCGATCGCGGGCCGACCGGCGCCGACACGCCGCACAATCTCGTGACGAGCGCAATCTGGACGATCCCGGGGAGCGGCCCGATCTTCAGCGGGTGGCGACTGAGCAGCGTGTCGCATTCACAGAGCGGCACCCCGTACTCGATCCGGTATGCAGGCGATCCAACGGGCTCCGGGCTGACGTCGGGCTGCAACTCGAGAGGCTGTCAGGCGAGCCGTCCCGGCGGGCGCAACACCGCGCGCGGCGAGTTCATTCATTACATCGATCTGTCACTCGCACGGACGTTCGCAGTCGGCGAAGACAAGGTCGAGTTCCGCGCCGACGCGTTCAATGCCTTCAACAACCAGAATCTGATTTCCGATGGCTATATAAACGTCGTCGGAAACCCGAACTTCGGCAAACACAGCGGCGGTTCTGCCGTCTTTCCAGGGCGACAGTTTCAGTTTGCGGCTACGTACAGGTTCTGAACGGCCACAGAATGTTGCGAAGTGGTGATTGGATGATGTCGCGATGTGATGTCGCGATGTGGTGATGTGTCGAGCTATGTGGTGAAGTGATGATGTTGGGACGCTAGGGCGACGGAGATGAAGCGGTCCCTCGTTATCGCAACGCTGGTCGCGAGTGTCGGGAGCGTTCTCGGAACGCTCCTTCATGCCCAGTCCAAACCCGTGCGTGTGCGGGTGCAGACCGAGCTTGGCGACATCGTCATTGAAGTCGATCCGGTCCGTGCACCCCGCACGACGGCGAATTTCCTTCGCTACGTCGACGCGGGGCATTACGACGGCGGCGAGTTTCATCGCACCGTGAAGATGGACAATCAGCCGGAAAGCACGATCAAGATCGAAGTGATTCAGGCAGGTGTCAATCCGAAGTACGCCAAGAACGGCTTTCCGCCCATCGCGCTCGAACGCACGAACGTCACCGGCATCACGCACAAGGACGGGACCGTCTCGATGGCGCGAGGCGCGCCGGACAGCGCCACCTCCGGCTGGTTCATCTGCATCAACGATCAACCCTCACTCGATTTCGGAGGCATGCGCAATCCCGACGGGCAGGGATTTGGCGCGTTTGGACGTGTGGTGTCCGGCATGGATGTCGTGCGGAAGATCCAGATGGCGCCTTCGTCGACGAATCGAACGACAAATACCGAAGCACAGCGCCTGACTCCACCGATCCAGATCGTCAAGGCCGCTCGCGTCCAGTAGCGGCGAGTTCCGCCCGCGGTCGCGGAAAACAGACGACGAACACCGCGGGAAAGGCAAATCGTTGAAACGAGCGGTTCTCGCGGCCATTGCCGTGATTGAAGAAGCAATCCGTCTCGAAGAAGCGCTGCGGATCGATCCGCGCCACGAAAACGCCCAGGCGAAATCTCGAAGCTCTCGGCCGGTAGCTGACGCCGGTCAGCAACGCGGCGCGAGCGAGGGCGGTCAGCCCCGCCTCACGCTGGCGTATGTTTAATGAAGTTGTGACTGAGTCAGCGTTGAGTAATGCCAAATGGAGCGTACCGTCTCGCTGGAGCAGCGGCACCGAGGCCACGCAAGCCTACGCGACCACGTCGAGATCTGCTCGGCCGCCGTAGAGCGCGTCGACTACCGCGGTAATCGTTCGATTGGTACGATGAGGAAAGGTCAGCACGAACGGCAGAATCCACTTAGGGTTCCGCAGCAATAACTTCGGCACAAGCGCGGCGCTGACCGATCCTGTTTCCGTGCGCCATTCGTGCCAGCTCTTCGAGAGTGGAAACAGCCTGTGTACGGCGTTCCGCCTTTTCGATCGCCAAACGAACCAATCAAAGGCTTGATCCGGAATGAAGTCACAAAACGACAACTTAGAAACGGGTCGCCAGTACTGCGAAACTGCTCTTCGGCACAGGCGCCTAACGAGCATGTCGAGAGCCGAAGGCACGGTGTATGTGTGACCGCGGAACTGTTCCTTCTCGCCGGGAGCGAGCTTGTCGTATACGAGCGCTAGGGCCTTTTCTTGAAGCCAGTAAGGGGACGGTATGCCTGCAGGCTCTCGACCCGCATTCGCGCGGAGTACGCCATTGATCCATCGAGACCGCCTTCAACCGAAGTGCTGACGCGTTCGTGCAGGAGATATTGGCAACAGAACACTTTGTTTTGCCATGACGGGATACGTGCAGGATCGTGTAGCCGTGCGCGAGCAGAGCTTCGCAGAATGGAATCTGATACCCGAGTTCGTTGACGTTAGTCAACCAGTGTTCGACCAGTTTCTCGTACACGCCACGCCTCTCGCTTTTCATCCACGAGTTCTTTCATGCGCGCTCGCATTACTGGATCGGAATCGAGGCGGCCCATTTCTTTCTTGAACATCAACTCTCTGCTCGGATGAAGAATTATGGTTGGCATTTCCCAAGTACCATCGTCGTCAAAAACGAGCTCCATTTTGTCGATTGTTTCGATGAACATCTCCGCGGTGAAAGGACGCCCGCCGGCGTCAGTCGACGTGCTCGCCGCCGCGGTTTCGTCCCTCATTGTTTCTTGAAACATGGCACTCATCTTCCTTTCAAGTTGTTGTGACGCCTCCTCCAACATGTCGTAGATCGGTTGAGATTCTGGGGAGGCAGGGCGGCGGAACGCAACACCTTCTCGGGCCGGGGACGCTTACGCCTGCGTCCTCATCAGAACACCAGTCGCAGGCCCAGCTGAATTTGTCGCGGCGGGCCCGCGGAAAAGATCCTCCCGAAGTTTGGCGTCAACGCCGTGCGGTTCGGAATGTCGTAGTTGTCCCAGTTCAGCAGGTTGAAGGTCTCGATGCGCACCTGCAATTGACGACCGCCGCCGACGCCCGTGTTTTTCGTGAATGACAGGTCGACGTTCTTGTATCCGGGACCGCGCAGCGAGTTGCGGCCCGCGTTGCCGAAAGTGTACTGGGCCGGACGCGCGAACGCCGCGGGATTCACCCAGCAGTTCGGCGTGCGCGTCTCAGGACATCCGGGTCCCGGAGCATACGGATCGCCAATCAGATCCGGCCGATCCTGAAACTGCCCTGTGTTGCTGTTGTCGATTGCCATCACGGGCGTGAACGGCTGGCCCGTTTGCAACGTGACAATCGTGTTCGCCTGCCACCCGCCGATGAGACCGGCGACGATGCCAGTGGCGTCGGCTACAAAGCGCCGACCCGGCCCGAATGGCAGCGCATAGAGCGAACTGAAGACGAATCGATGCCGCACGTCGAAGACCGAGGGGCCCCGTTCGGCCGCGAGATCGCGGCTGTTCTGAGGCACGCCGGAATCGGCGAAGCCCCCGCTGCCCGATGCATCGTCGATGGATTGCGACAGCGTGTACGAAGCGAGGAACGAGTATCCGTTTGCGAAGCGCTTCTCCAGCCGCGCCTCGAGGCCGTCGTACTTCGACGAGGCGAGCGACATCACCGTGTTCATGTTGCCGTATTGCGGAAACTGCCGCCGGGTCTGCACGGCTCCGGGGCCGGGAGCAGGCTGGTTGAAGTTAACGGTGCGGAACAGCCGTCCGCCGCGTGTACCGACGTAGCCGACGTCGGCGACGAGATTCGACGCCACTTCGTGCTGGACGTTGGCGCTGAACTGCTGCACGCGTCCTTCGCGATAGTTCGTGTCGAACGCGCTCAGGTTCGGCGTGACGATGGCGAGGTTGGCGAACGCGTTGGCGAGCGTGACCGATCGACCATCGCCGAGCGCGAGGTCGCTCCTGAAGAACGGCGGGTTCAGCCGCAGATTGAGCGTTTGGTTGATTAGTGTCACCTCGTAGAAGAGCCCATAGCCGCCGCGAACTGCCCATCGACCGTTGCCCTTCACATCCCACGCGATGCCGGCGCGCGGCGCGATGTCGGTCCGATCGGGCGTGTACATCGAACGCGTCGCGCCGTTCTGACCGGCGATGAGCGCCTGCCCCGCGGCGAAGTCGAAGCTGGTGAGGCGATCCTGTTTCTCGTAGGTCGGCGTCGTGTATTCATACCGCAGGCCGACATTCAGCGTCAGCCGGTCGCGCACGCGCCAGTCGTCCTGGGCGAAGCCGCTCATCGCGCGCGACACGAACGCGAACTGCGTGTCGCCGTCGCGCCCCAACCCGCGCTGCGCCTGCGTCGGATATCCAAGCAGGAGATCTGCGAGCGGATCGCCGGTGTAGCGTCCGGTGAATGTGTACGATCCACGCGCGATCGAATCGAAGATGAAGTCCGACTGGAAGGACTTGAAGTCGCCGCCGATCTTCACCGTCTGATTGCCGCGCACCCACGTGACGGTGGTCGACGCGCTGTACGTGTCGAACGGCCCTTTCTGCGGGAGGTTCGTCGCCGAACCGAGGTTTTCGTACACGCCCCCCATGTTCAGCAGGGGGAACCCGAAATCGAGCGACTTGCGCGAGAGACCAGTCAAGCCGAGCCGCCCGGCGACGTCCTCGGTGTAGTCCTGCTGCAGGTAATCGAGCTTCCAGCGATTGAAGCCGAAGCGGAATTCGCCGAGGAGGTTGTTCGTGAAGGTATGGGTATCGGCGACGCCCGCGGTGATGAAGCGCGTCGCGCCCTGGAGGCGGCCGAATCCTGGAATCGCCGTCGTGCGCGAAAAGAGGTTCACCGGTTGGACTTCATGGATGTTCTCGAAGTTGTAGCGCACGAGCAGCCGGTTGTTGTGCGAGACCGTCTGATCCACTCGCGCTATCAGCGTGTCGTCGTCCAGCGCGTCGATCGGATTCGAGATGAAATTGCGGTTCGGATCTGCGGCGTTCGGCGCCGGGTATGCAGCAGCCAGGCCGCGGCCGATCGGATCGAGCCGCGCGTTCGGAATGATGTTATCGGGGAACGGCTGTCCCGTGAGCGGATCGACAATCGGCGTCGTCAGCCGAGAGAAGTCGCCGTTGATCATCTGGGGTAGCGGCACCTTCGCGGTGAACGTGCCCGCCTGCCGGGACCGCAGACCCTCGTAGCCGACGAAGAAGAACGTACGATCGCGCACGATGCGGCCGCCGACGTCGATCCCGTACTGGTTGCGGCGGAAAAGCGGAATCTCACCGGGCGGATCGAAGACGTTCTTCGCGTCGAGCGCGCTGTTGCGGAAGAACTCGTACGCGTCGCCGTGCAGCGTGTTTGCGCCCGAGCGGGTGATCACGTTGATCTGCGCGCCGGCGGTGCGCCCGAATTCGGCGGAATAGGTCGGCGACATCACACGGAACTCCTGCACTGAGTACGTCGGAGGATTGACGATCAGCTGTCCGATCGCCTGCGTCGTGTTGTCGATGCCGTCGAGCCAGAAGAAGTTCGACGACTCGCGCATGCCGTGGACGTTGATCGCGCCCCCCTGGGTCTGCAGGGTCGTGCCTTTCGTGGACGGCAGCGTGCCGGGCACGAGCAGGTTCAGTTGCAGGAAGTTGCGGCCGTTGAGCGGCAACTCTGTCGTCTCTCTCGCGGTGACCACGGTGCCAACGGTCGCGGTGTTGGTTTGCACCATCGGGAGTTCGCCGGTCACGACGATCTGCTCGCTCATCTGTCCGAGATCGAGCGTGAAGTCGGCGCGCTGCTGCTGGTTCACCTGCAGTGTGATCGGCTCGCGCACGGCGCGTTTGAACCCCTGCATCTCCACGCTGATGCGATACGTGCCGGGCGGCAGAAGCGGCACGTTGTAGTGGCCCTGGCTGTCGGTCGTTGCCGTCCACTGCTGGCCGGTGTCGATGTTGGTGATGGTGACGGTCGCACCGGGCAGTACGCCCCCATTCGTGTCGGTGAGGGTGCCGAGCGCGGTGGCCGTGAATGCCTGGCCGTGCGCGATGGGCGCGCTGAAACAAATCGCGAGCAACGCCGCGAGAACCGTGATGTGCAGCTTCACCTGGACCTCCGGTGTGCGAATGTTGTGGCCCTCGCGTCAGCCGCGCGCTCCGAACGACGCCGAGATCACCCTCTCGCCGTCGTCGGCTTCGCTCCATCGAGGGGCGGGCGCCGCTTGTGCCAATCGGTCGTCGACTCGTACGCGTGGCTGACGCGGAACAGCATCGCCTCGTCGAACGGCTTCGCGTAAAACTGGATCGTCAGCGGCAGCATCGGCGGTGCCTGCGTGAAGCCGCACGGGATGACGATTGCGGGGAGTCCCGTCATGTCGCCGATAAACGTCGTGCCGCCGCGGAACGGCGTCGATTTCGATCCCGGTTTGACATCGCTGCGCGCTGTGTCAGGCGGCTCCAGCTTTCCCGCCGGCCCGCCGCCGGGAACCGCCATCACGTCGCACCTTTGGAACGCACGCCGCATCTCGTCCATCAGGATCGTTCGGATGCGCATCGCCTTGATGTAATCGACCGCCGGATAGAACTTCGCCGCTTCGAGACGCTCGCGCACGAGCGGATCGAACAGCTCCGGCGTCTCCTTCAGCCGCTTCTCGTGGAAGCAGGCGCCTTCCGCCATCGCGATGATCCAGCCGGCAGACCCGGCGAGATTCGCGTGCGGCACCTCGACGTCGACCACCTTCGCACCCATGCCTTTGAGGTGATCGATTGCTGCGCGAACCGACTTCAGCAGCTCGGGATTCCCCTCGTCGAAGAAGTAATTGGTCGGCACGCCGATCCGCAGCCCCTTCACGTCGCCGGTGAGCGCCTTCGAGTAATCGGGCACTGGCTCGTGCGCGGCCGTCGCATCCTTCGGATCCGGCCCAGCGATCACCTGCAGCATCGCGGCGGCATCCGCGACGGTCTTCGCCATCGGCCCCGCGTGATCCAGCGTCCAGCTGAGCGTCGTCACGCCGTATCGGCTGACGCGCCCGTAGGTCTGCTTCAACCCGACGATGCCGCACATCGCGGCTGGATTGCGGATCGAGCCCCCCGTATCGGTGCCGATCGCGAGCGGAGTCATATACGCGGCGAGCGCGGCGCCCGATCCGCTCGACGATCCGCCTGGGTTGTAATCGGTATCCCACGGGTTCCGCGCCGGTCCGAACCCGGAGACGACGCCGCTCCCCATCGCGAACTCGAGCAGATTCAACTTGCCGATCATGATCGCGCCCGCGGTGTTCAGGCGCGTCGTGATCGTCGATTCGTACGTCGGCACCCAGTCGGCGGTGACCTTGGATCCGTTCGTCGTACGAATCCCCTTCGTCGCCAGGATGTCCTTGGGCGCGTACGGCAGCCCGTGCAGCGGACCGCGGTACTTGCCGGCCGTGATCTCTTTCTGCGCCTCGCGCGCGCGGGCGAGCGCCTGGTCGCCGTTCACAGTAATGAACGCGTTCACTGTCGGATTGAGCGCCTCGATCCGATCGAGGTAGGCGCGCACGACATCGACCGGCGACACCTCGCGCGCCTTGATCAGCGCGGCGAGTTGCTGGCCCGATTTGAAGACGAGTTCGTTCGCGGCAGCCATCGCTCACCTCCGCCGCGCATCGAACATTGGCGCGGGCTCGACGAGGTCGTCGATCTCGAGATCGCGCACAATCTGGAATTGGTCGAGGTTGCGCTGCAGCGCCGTCTCGATCATCTTCAGGCGGTCGTCGCTGAAGTCTTCACCGAGCACGGCGGACGCGCCGCGAAGGCTGTCGATCGAGATAGGTTTGCGCGCCTGTGCGATGAGTTCGACGGCGGCAGGACCACTGATTCCGGCGGCCGCGAGTATCTGCAGTAGACGACGACGACTGACCGCGGAAAGCGGAACAAGCTCGGGCATGGCGCCTCCGGAAAGTGGTCGCTATACCACCTCAGGTACGCCTGCGTGTCAAGTAGGCTCGGTGGAGAACCGATCGTTGCAGGTCTGACATCCGCCGCAAGATAGCTGCGTCCCGAAACTTCGAGCCGCAGCCGTGCCACGCGAATCAGCGCTGGGCGTTTCCGCCACAGAGGACGACCACCACGTGTTCATCGATCGACGGCTTGTATAGTCCTGAAAGGATTGCCGCGAATGCTGCGGCGCCGCCGGGTTCGAGGATCAGGCGAAACACGTCCCACAACACATCCTGCGCGCGCACGATGTCGTCGTCATCCACAAGTAATACCCGGTCCACGTGGCGCTGGGCGATCGGAAACATCAATTCACCAACGCGGCGCGGCGCGAGCGAGTCTGCGGCGATGCTGCCCGCCGGTGCATCAACAGATCTTCCCGCCTTCAATGCCTCGGTGAGCGTCGGCGCTCCCACGGGCTCGACGCCGATGACGCGCGTCTTCTCACCGGCGTACCAGGCGGCGACGCCTCCAATCAAGCCGCCGCCGCCGACGGCCACGAGCACGGTGGCCTCATCCGGAACCTGGCTGGCCAGTTCACGCGCCAGCGTGCCTTGTCCCAGCAGCGTCTCGGTCTGGTTGAACGCATGTATCGGTAGCGCTTCCGACTCGGCCACGTATCGTTCGCTTGCCTCGAGCGCGTCGGCATAGCGATCGCCCCCAATCACGACGTCCGCACCGTGCCGCGAATACGCGCGACCTTTACGGGCGACGACACAGTCGGTACGAAGATCTTCGCTGGAATTCCGAGACGTCTCGCGGCGTAGGCCACAGCGATCCCATGGTTGCCACCGGACGCCGCCACTACGCCTGCTCGCGGTATCGGTCGTGTCAGCAGGTTGGCGAAGGCGCCGCGTGCCTTGAAGGATCCGCCATGCTGCGTGAATTCCAGCTTCAGTGTGACTCGAAATGGTTCGAGGCCGACGTCACGGCCGGTTACGTGCAGCACCGGCGTGTGACGGACGTAGGGAGCAATGACTTCGTGCACGCGCGCGATGTCGGATTGGTGAAGGCCTTCGAGCATGACCTCCATTCTGCCGCGATTCGTGTGACATGAAAGACGTGCATCATGATGAGGACATTACGGCGTGTCGAAGGAACTCCGACCCTGACGGTCCTTCCGCCATCTCCACCTCTTCGTAGCGGACCGGCGTGACCGAGTCAGCGTCGCGCTGACTTCCCCCGAAATTTCGGCTGACCTATTGCTTCCCCACACCGTCTAAGGGGAAAGACGATGGCAACCCTACCGTTACCGCTGATTCAAGGGACTCTCGACCTGATGGTCCTGCGCACTCTTTCTCGACACGCGATGCACGGCTACGCCATTGCCAGGGCCATTCACGACCGGACCGCCGGCGAGCTGGCCATAGACGATGCCGCGCTCTATCAGGCGCTCCACCGTCTGCACCGGCTGGACCTCGTCGAGGCGGAGTGGGGACCGTCCGACAACAACCGCCGCGCACGTTACTACACGCTCACGCCGGCGGGCCGCAAGAAGCTGCGTGAAGCAACCTCGCAGTGGCGGCGCTACACGCGTGCCGTCGACGCGGTTCTTCAAGGCGCATGATGGGTTACCGGTACCTGCGTCGACGACCCAAGACCGTCGCGTCGGAAGTGGACGAGGAGCTCAGGGTTCATTTGGAGCTTCGCATCGAAGAGCTGCGTGCGCGTGGCCTGTCGAAAGCGGACGCGGAACGCGAGGCGTTGCGACTGTTCGGCGATCTCGAACGCACCCGTCGATATTGCCGGCGCCAGGACGAACACAGGGAGGACGAAGTGCAACGGACGTTGATGTTCCAGGATTTCATGCAGGACGCGCGCATCGGACTGCGAAGCTTGCTCCGCGCGCCGGTGCTGTCGCTGACGATCATCATCACTGTCGGTCTCGGTATTGGTGCGACGACGGCGATTTTCAGCGCGGTAAACGCCGCGCTGCTCCGTCCGTTGCCGTACGCCGAGCCGACAGCGCTCGTGCGGATCTACACCGACAGTCCGCCCTTCAAGTTCAGGTTCTCGGCGGCCGACTTTCTCGCGTTGCAGGAGCAGCAAACGCGGTTCACGCAGATCGCCGCGTACACCGACCGCTCGATGACATTCAGCAACGGGGCGATCGCGGAGGTTCTGAACGGCCGCCTGGTGACGCCCGCGTTCTTCGGGCTCCTGGGTATCAAACCCGCGTTGGGCCGCGATTTCACCGAGGCAGACGGCCACCCGGGAAGTCCGCAGACGGTGATTGCCACCTACGAGTTCTGGCAACGGCGCCTTGGCGGCAGGGCCGATGCCGTCGGAACCAGCATCAAGCTTGATGG
>DASPWV010000130.1:0-7674 GCA_035637635.1 Vicinamibacterales bacterium
CCAATGACGAACCGCGGCTGGTGCATGTCGATGCCTGGAGCTAGAAACCCACCTTCAGCGCGAACTGCATGATGCGTGGATCGCCGGCGCCCAGAATCTTGCCAAAATTCGCGCTGTTCAACGCTGTCGTCGGCGCGTTGAGATTCACCTTGTTGATCACGTTGAACACCTCCCAGCGGAACTGGACAGTGTTCGTGCCTGCGCGGAATGTCCGCGTCACCGCAAGGTCGTCCTGCAGTCGCGATGGATTCACGACGCTGAACGGCTTCAGCGCGCTGTAGGTTCCGGGATCCGGCGACGTGAACGCGGCGCGATTCAAATAGAAGCCTGCCGTCCCATCCCCGTAGGGATCATCGAGAATCTGCACCGCTCGCTGACCGCCCATCCCCGAGAGCGCGTTGTCGACACCGGTCGTCACCGACGATCGATTGCCGCTCTGCCACCGGACGAGCGGTGACACCTGCCAGTCGCCGAGCACCACGTTCAACGCCTTGTTGTCGAATTGCGGCGTTCTCGCGACGACTGAGACGTTGATGACGTGGCGTCGATCGGACGCGCAATATGAGTAATCGAGATCGGGGTTATTGGGATCCGTAATCGTCGGTCCCGTGATCTCGGTCGTGGCCGGATCCGACATACATTTCGATAGCGTCCAGTTGCTCAGCACGCTCAAGCCGCCCTTGAGACGCCGCTGCGCCGAGAGCAGCAGGCCGTTGTAGTTGCCGCGACCTGTGTCGTCTACGTGTCCAATGGTGCCGTAGTACTGCCCTTCAATGGGGCTTTGTCGTATCAGGACGCGGCGTTGATTGGTGTTTCCGGTCGTCGCGCCAGGACCATAAACCGCAGGATTCAGCTCCGTGGCTCTCCACAAATGAACTGAATGGTTGCCGAGATAACTCGCCGCAACCAGCCACTCGCCGAACTGCCGCTGTGCGCTGACGTTCCACTGATGCAGCGCCGTCGGTTGGAGATCGAGCGGCGTGTCCACGTAGACGCCAAACGCGGGGAAAGCCGCCGTCTGCCAGTTGTCGTTGAGCGCGGGGAATGGGTTACCGCCCGGATATCCGAGGTACGGATCGGCCCAACCACCCGCAGGATTCGGGATCGTGATCTGCGCGCCCCATGGCGGATTGTTCGCAAACCGCGTGTTGAAGAACAGATGCGGCGTGTCGTAGAAGATCCCCCACGCGGCGCGAATGCTCGTGCGCTGATCGTTTCCGGGAGTCCAGATTGCTCCAACACGCGGAGCAAACTGGGCGAGTTTCCCTTCCGTCGATCCCTTGCCAGGATATCCGTCGTCGCCAGGGAAGATGAGGCCGGCAGGCGCCTGAGGATACACGTTGCTCCTGAGACCCTGATCGAAACGCGCTTTGTCGAAGTGGCTCACCCAGCCAAACGTATTGCGAACGGGAATGAAGGGTTCCCATCGAACACCGAGATTGAGTGACAGATTGGACCGCACGCGCCAGTCGTCCTGGACATAACCTCCAACGTAATCGTGATTGTCGTAGTCGTAAACAGGATTGCCCTGCACGACGCCACCGCTCACGATGCCGAGCATGAAATCGGCCAGCGGCAACCCGGTGCCCTGGCCGTTGAACGAGAACTGCCCGTTCGTCGGCCGATTGTTCAACGTTTCGATCTTCGTGTGGATCCAGTTCGCCCCGAAAGAAAGCTGATGATCGCCCCGAACGAAATCCACGTCGTCTGCAACCTGGTACGAGTCCGAATTGAAATACCCCGGGTTCGTGCCTCCGGAACCCACAGAGAATCCGTTGCCGCTGACGTTGATGCCCATGTAGCCCCTCAGCGGGCTGAACACTTTGCTTCCGAGATCGGTTGCAGTGAAGAACTCGGGCAACGGCCGGTCGTTCAGCGTCTTGTTGTAGGTGACGCGCAGGGCATTGATCAGCGACGTCGACAGGATCAAATTGTGTCCAACAACGACGGAGTGCGCCTCGTTCTTCTGTCCGGTGCGGCTGAGCGTCAACACGTTCTTGCCGTCGAACGTGGCGGGGTTCTCGTAGACGGCGTACAGATACCGGCCAAACACGTTCTGTCGATTGCTCAGCGTGTAATCGACCTTGCCAATCGATTGATGCTCCGTGTTGTTATTGGGAATCCCATATTGCACGCGGCCGCAGGGATCGGCGCTGGCCGGCAGATACTTGGCGAAGTTGAGCGCAACCGGACTCAGGCGCGATGGATCGATTTGATTGTTGTTGAAGCCCCCGGTCAGGTTCACCGGCCGCCCCGCGGTACATGCCGCGGAAGTAAATGTCGTGAAATCGCCATTCAGCATGGCCTGCGTCGGAACATAGCTGATAGTCGTGGACGGATTCGTTCGCTCGATCTTGCCTTGATAGCCGCCAAAGAAGAACACCTTGTTCTGCAGCACCGGTCCGCCCAGCACGCCGCCGAACTGGTTCCGCTTGAGACTGTCACGTTCGAGCGCGAACGCGTTGCGGGCGTTGAAGCGGTAGTTGCGATTGAACTCGAACGCGCTGCCCTTCAGATTGTTGGTTCCAGACTTTGTCACGATGTTTACGGCGGATGCCGCATGGTGGCCGTAGCGCGCCGGCAACGCGCTGGTTTCCACCTTGAACTCCTGCAGCGCGTCTGGAAATGGCGTCGGCAGATTCAGGTTGTTGAACGGGTCGTTGTGCGTGCCGCCATCCATGATGTACGTCATGCCGTTCGCTTGCCCGCCTGCGACGGAGATCGTGACCGTCGGATAGTTCTTGTTGGTGTTCAAATCGCCCCCGGGTGCTGAGGTGGCGAGGCCGGCCAGAAAGATCAGCTCGGTGGCCTGCCGTCCGTTGAGCGGCAATTCGATCACGCGTTGGTTGTCGACGACCTGCCCAATCCCCGTCGAGTGCGATTCCACCATCGTCGTGTTGGCCGTGACCGTGACCTGCTCGCTGACGGCGCCAATCGCAAGCGTCACGTTCATCTGCGGGTTCGTGTTCACCTGAAGGACGATGCCGTCCTGAACGTAGGTGGTGAATCCCTGCAGCACGACTTTGAGTTGATAGGGACCGACGGGAAGATTGGGGATCACGTACGACCCGTCTTCGCCGGTAAACACCGTGCGGACAGCGCCGGTGTCGGTCTTGACGATGGTGACCTCGGCGCCCGGCAGCGCGCCGCCGCTCGAGTCGCGGACAATGCCGGACACCTGCGAACCTGCGACCGCCTGCGCCTCGGCGAATGACGCCGGTAGCAGACACCACACAGTGACGCCGAGAATCGAAAACAAGACTTTCAAGTTCCTCACAGTGGCCTCCTGCGCGACGGCGGGGCTAAAGCCCCGCCACTACGTGTCTACTCGCCTCTTCGATAGATGTCGTTGATGTCCCAATGCCCCGGCGTCGGCGTGGGCGCGTTTTCCATGGGCACCTGAATGACGACAGGCTTCGTCGCCTGCAACGCTGCCCGGAGCGCCGGCTCGAGTTGCTCGGCCGATTCGATCAGCGTTCCCTCGGCGCCGAACGACCGCGACATGGCCGCGTAATCGACGCGGTACGGCTTGCCGTCGCACTCGAACAGACACCCGAAACTGGTGCCGTAGTGCATCTGCTCGAGACCCGCGATAGTCCCGAACGCCGAGTTGTCCATGACCACCCACACGACGTTGAGGCCCGCTTCCATCGCGGTCGCGATGACAGAGGGATTCGCACTGAACCCTCCATCGCCAACCAGCGCGATGGCATGACGGTCGGGGTGCGCCACCTTCACACCCAGCACCGCTGCCGGACCGAATCCCATAGTCGCCAGTCCACTGGGCGTCACGAACGTGCCGGGAACGGTGATTGGAAACTGTTGACCGACTCCGTTCTTGTTCCAGCCCACGTCCGTCACGATGAAGGCATCTTCCGGTGCGACTTTGCGCAGATCGTTCAGGATGCGCTCGGGACGAAGCGGAAACTGATTCGAGCTCCATTCAGACGCCCAGTTCGCGGCGAACTCACGCCGGCCGCGCGCAATTTCCTCACGCAGCCGTCCACGATCCGCATGCCGTCGTCCACGCGCCGCTTCGACAAGCGCCGTCAGCGCAAGCTTTGCGTCGGCGACGACGCCAAGCTCGGTCTGGTAGTTGCGGCCGATTTCAGCGACATCGGCGTCGATATGAATCAACCGCGTCGGTGGAATAGAGAACGTATAGCGGGCATCCCAGGAGCTCGAGTTCGCCTCGGCGAGGCGCGTTCCAATCGCGACGACGACATCTGCGGTGCGGCACTTGTCATTGGCGGCAGGCGTGCCCCAAAACCCCGTTTGTCCGAGCAGCAGCGGATGGCGATCGTGCAGACAACCCTTCCCCATCAGGGTGTGCGCAACCGGGATCTCGAGCGCTTCGGCCAGCGCGGTCAGCTCCGACGTTGCGCGTGCCGAGAGCACACCGCCGCCGGCATATAGAACCGCGCGCCTCGCCAGCGCAAGCGCCTCGACAATGCGATCGGCTGTCGCGGTGTCAATTCCGGTCTTCGCGATTTCCGGCGGCACCTTGGAGAATGCGTCGACGCTGAGGTCGGCGGAAAAGAAGTCCATCGGCACGTCCACGAGCACGGGGCCTGGCCGTCCGGTCTGCGCGAGGTGAAACGCGCGTTCGACGATTCGCGGCAGGTCTTCTACCCGATCGACGCGATACACCCGTTTGCAGAACGGCTGAAAGATCTGAAATTGATCGGCGTCCTGATGCAGGTTCACTTCCTGATGTGGATGCCGGCCGTAGTAGTAAGACGGGATGTCGCCCGCAATGACGACCATCGGAATGGAGTCGAGCGCGGCGTTGGCGACACCTGTTGCCGCGTTGGTGAGGCCAGGTCCGAGATGCGTGAGGAGGACGCCAGGCTTACCGGACGCGCGCGCGTAACCATCTGCCGCGTGCGCGGCAATCTGTTCGTGACGCGTTGAGATGTAGCGAATGCGGCTCTTTCCGATCGCATCGAGAAATCCGATGATGGTGTGACCGCAGAGCCCGAAGATCACCTCGACGCCGAGGCGCTCCAGATATTCGGTCAGCAAATAGGACGCGATGCGCGTCTCGGCCGGCGCCGCGATGCGATTGACGGAAGTGTGGGCAGTACTCATCGAATGTCTTTCTCGCCGACTCACACGGTAACGGCGCTGTTGTAGAACTCGCCGAAGAGCTCTTCTTCACCGGGCTTGTCTTCCGCAATCGGCCGGCTGACCCAGGTGACGTTCATGTAGTGCTTGAGCGAGATGTTTTCGTTGGTGATGTTGCCGCCCCAAACACCGCAACCCATGCTGGAGGTCATCGGCATGCCGTTCGTGAACGTGCCTGCATTGGAGCGCGACTGCACCTGGCGCACCATGATGCGGCTTACTGGCGCCGCGAGCGCGAGGCGGTTGATGTGATCGTCGTTGAACGAATAGATGCCGCATGAATGTCCCTTCCCGCCGGTCTCGAAGATCTGCCGCACCTTCTCGAGCGCCTCGTCAAAGCCGCTGCATTTGAAAATGGACAGCACCACGCCGAGTTTTTCGGTTGAGAACGGGTGCTCTTTTCCGATGCGCGTTTCCGGAACGATGAAGAACGTCTTGTCGGATGGCAGATCGATGCCCGCTTTAGCCGCAACCACTGCCGCCGATCGTGCGATGGTGTCGGGGGTGCGACGTCCTTGCTCGTCCCAGTACGCGTGCTGCAGCCGCTGCTTCTCCTGCGCATCGACGAGATAGCCGCCTTCCTGCTGCAACTGCTCCAGGAAGCGGTCGTAAATCGACGCCTCGACGAGAAGATTGCCATCCGCGGAACAACCCGATCCGTGATCGTTCGTCTTGCTGATGCGTGTGTTGCGCGCCGCGTCTTCGATATCAGCGGTCTCGTCGATGACCATCGTCGCGTTGCCGGCGCCCACGCCGTACGCCGGCTTGCCGGAGCTGTAGGCGGCCTTCACCATCGCGGGGCCGCCGGTCGCGATGGTGAGATCGCAAGTCGACATGAGCTGGTTGGCGAGCGGAATTGTCGGCCGCTCCACACACTGAAGCACATCCTCCGCAATGCCAAGCTGTTTCAATGCGCTGCGCATGAGCCGTACCACTTCGTTGGTCGTCTTGCGGCTCGATGGATGCGGCGAGAAAATGACCGCGTCCTTGCACTTGATCGCGTAGATGGCGATCCCAATTGGCGTGATATACGGGCTTGTGACCGGGATGAGCGCGCAGATGACGCCGGCAGGCTTCGCATACTTGACGATCCCCTTCTCGGGAATCTCCTCGATGACGCCCATGCTTTTCTGGCGCAGTGCGTCGCGCAGAATGCCGAGCACCTTGCTTCGACGCGTGGGCTCGCGCGATCCCATCCCGCTTTCATCCACGCTCATATTGGCGAGGCGGACAGCGGTCTCCATGTTTGCCGTCGCCCACGCGACGGCCTGACACATGCGATCCACGGTCGCCTGGTCGGAATCGGCAATGGCCGCCATCGCGCGCTCAGCCCGCGCACGCAGCTCCTGCGCGATGTGCGTTTCTTCAGCCGTGATGGTGCGTGATGCCATGGTGCGCTCGGTCGACAGTCGGTCAAGTATGCCGGGCGCGGCGCTGCCGTGCGAGAGTGTTACGGTACTGGTACGGTAACGCGCGAGGATTTTGCCCGCGATCCCTCGATAATCGTGGGCTTGGGAGTACTCATGGAACCGTGGCGCACGGCCATCGTCGATTCACGGGACGGTCAGATCAGGATTCGTGGCTACGACGTCACGTCGTTGATGTCCGGCAGCACTTTCACCGACACGATCTTCCTTCTGCATCAGCGCCGTCTTCCCACGCCACAGGAGCGTGCGCTGCTGGACGCGATCCTCACAGCGGTGTCGGACCACGGCGCGGGTGCGCCTTCGTGTGCAGCCGCGCGGCTCGCCGCATCCGGCAATCGCCAGTCGCTCTCGGCCGCGGTTGCCGCAGGACTTCTGGCCGTGGGTGACGACCACGGCGGCGCCGGTTCGGGATGCATGGAGATGATTGCCGCCGGCGTCGCGCGCGCGCGGGCCGAGGGCGTAACGCTGGACGACGTTGCCCGCGCGATCGTCGGCGAACGACGAGCCGCCGGCACACGGCTGCCCGGGCTCGGCCACCGCGTGCACAAGATCGATCCGCGGACCAAAACCCTATTCGATATGGCGCGCGCCGGAGGCGTGGCCGGCGATGGTGTCGCCTTCATCGAGGCGGTGGAGCGATCCGTCGCTCAGGAGATCAAGCCGCTGCCCATAAACATCGATGGCGCGCTCGCCGCGGTGTTGCACGACATGGGTTTTCCGCCGCCGTTTGGACGTTTCGTGTTTCTCATCGGGCGAGTGGCTGGCTTGACGGCAGAGGTCGCCGAAGAGCTCTCGCGTGAAAAGCCGATGCGCATCAGAATTCCCGTCGAGTACGACGGTGAACCGCCGCGGCCCCTCGACTGACGTCCACGAATGACTCCCTCCAACGCGCGGCATCGCGTCGTCATTTTCGGGATGTCGCTCGCCGTCCTCTCGTACATCGATCGCACGGTCATCGCACAAGCGGCGCCACTCATTTCGAGGGATCTCGGTTTCGACAAGATCCAAATGGGCACAGTGTTCAGCGCATTCCTGCTCGGCTACGGTCTCTTCGAGATACCGGGCGGGTGGTACGGCGACCTGGTTGGCGCGCGCAAAGGGCTCATGCGGATTGTGCTCA
>DASPWV010000131.1:0-3853 GCA_035637635.1 Vicinamibacterales bacterium
ATGCGTGGTTTCATGGAACGCGAGCCGGCCGGCGTCACCGATCGACACGAACGGTCTTGATATTCCTCTGATCGATGTCGGGAAGGTAGATATAAAACGCGAGCGGCTCGCCCGGACGCGTCGTTTCCAACAGACGCCGAAAGCGCGCGACCGAATCGACCGGCTGCCGATTCAACTCGAGAATGATGTTGCCGCGTTCGATTCCCGCGTCATACGCCGGGCTGAGTGGCTCGACACGCTGCACGAGCAGACCCGTCATGCCCTCCGGCACATCGAATCGACGCGAGTTCGAGCGATCGATCTCGATGAGCACGAGACCGAGATCGCCAGGCGCCATGGTTTGAGTGGACCGATCCGGACGCGTGGTCGAGCTCGGCACGGCATCTTCTCCGTCCCGAATCGAGCGCTCCGCGAGCTTCACCATCAGTTGACGCGGCCGGTTGTCGCGCAGCAGCTCCAGCCGCGCAGTGGTCCCGGGTTGCCTGGCGGCAATCTCTCGAATCAACGAGTTGTTGTTGGGAACATCACGGCCGTCGACCGAGATGATGAGATCGTAAGGCCGCAACCCCGCGCGCTCGCCAGGTGATTCAGCCAGGACATCCTGCACGAGCGCGCCGCTCGTGCGCGAGAGTTTCAATGACTCCTGCAGATCCGGATCGACGTCGCGCAAAACGACCCCGATATAGCCGCGCGAAACGCGGCCCTTGGCCATCAACTGCGGGAGAATGAGCTTCGCCTGATTGATCGGCACCGCAAAACCGATGCTGCTGGCCTGACGGCTCACCGCCGAGTTGATGCCGATGACGTCGCCGCGGCTGTTGATCAGCGGCCCTCCGCTGTTGCCGAAATTGATTGCGGCGTCGGTTTGAATGTAGTTGTCCAGGCTCGTGTCGAACAGCTTGCGGCCGATGAAACTGACAACGCCCACGGTGACCGTGTGCTCGTACGCGAGTGGATTGCCAATGGCGCAGACCCATTCGCCGACCCGCAAGTCGTCGGAGTTGCCGAGTGTCGCGTGCGCGAACTTTCCTTCAGCGTCGATCTTGATCAGCGCGATATCGGTATCGGGATCCGACCCGACAATCTGCGCGCGAAGATTTCGGCCGTCGGTGAGCTTGACGGTAATCCGCTCGGCGTTCTCGATGACGTGGTGGTTCGTGAGGATGTAGCCGCGCTCGTCGATGATGAACCCAGTGCCTGCCCCTCGCCGGGGCGTGTCGCCGCGACGGCGAAAATCAAACGGATCTTCGAGCACGTCCTGCCGCTGGGGCGCGCGCTCGGGGCCAGGCCCCTGAGCGTGCCGGCGGCTGCTGGCGTCGATATTGACCACGGCAGGATTCAGCCGCTCGGCGACGTCCGCAAAGTTGACAACGCCGGCAATGCCGGGCACGACAGGACGGTCGTCTCGCGCGGGGCGCGCCGCCACCACCGGGGGGGCTGAGCTCGCGGGACTTGGCGTGAGCGACCCGGTTACCACCATCCCGACCAGAAACGAGACACAGGCAGTCAATCCGACAGTAAACCACGCGAACTTCCGGGTCATTTCTCCCACATTATAAGCTTCAGAAACGCCGGCTCATCCAGTGTCTCGACGCCAAGTGCGCGGGCTTTCTCGAGTTTGGTGCCCGGCTCCGCACCAACGACCAGATACGACGTCTTCTTGCTCACCGATCCCGTCACCTTGCCACCAAGCCGCTCGATATGACGTCCGGCCTCCTCGCGCGACATCGCCTCGAGTGTGCCGGTGATCACGAACGATTGCCCGGCAAGCGGCTGCGGTCCCTTGGGAACCGCAGCGTGTTCCTCGACCATACGCACGCCGGCGCGGCGAAGACGCTCGATCAACGCGCGATTTTCAGGTTCGTCGAACCACATCCGGACGGAGGCCGCCATGATCGGGCCAACCTCGTGCACCTGCTGCAAATCGACGAGCGACGCCGACAGGAGTGTGTCGATTGATGCGAAATGATTCGCAAGCACTTGTGCGCCGCGCTCGCCGACGTGCCTGATGCCGAGTCCGTTGAGCAGCCGCCACAGCTCGTTCGCCTTCGATCGGTCAATCTGCTCGAGCAGCTTCGCCGACGACTTCTTGCCCATCCGCTCGAGATTCTCCAGCGTCTGCGCATCCAGCGCGTAAAGCCCTGCGACATCGGTGACCAGCCCGGCGTCGACGAGCTGATCGATCAGCGACTCCCCAAGCCCCTCGATGTTCATCGCGCCACGCGACGCGAAATGCTCGATGCTGCGTTTGAGTTTCGCCGGGCAGGAGGCGTTTTCGCAGCGCCACACGACCTCGTCTTCGGGCTTGACCAATCGGGACCCGCATACGGGACACTCGGCCGGCATGGTCCACGGCACCGAATCCTTGGGACGCTTGGCGAGCACAGGGCCGACGACTCGCGGAATCACGTCGCCTGCTTTTTCGATGATCACCGTGTCGCCCTCACGAATGTCTTTCCGTGCGAGGTCTTCCGGGTTGTGAAGCGTGGCCATCGAGATCGTCGAACCGGCGACGAACACCGGGTCGAGGATGGCGAATGGTGTTGCCGCACCCGTGCGGCCGATGTTGACGGCAATCCGCCGGAGCAACGTGGTCGCTTGCTGAGCAGGGAACTTCAGCGCGGTCGCCCATCGCGGGAACTTCGACGTTGCACCCAACTGCTCGCGCAGCGAGAGGCGATCGAGCTTCACCACCACGCCGTCGGTCTCGAACTGCAGCGTGTGGCGTTGGTCTTTCCACTGTTCGCAAAACGCCCACACGTCGTCGATGCCATTGCATCGGCGCCAGTGCGGCTCGACCGGCAGTCCCCACTGCCGCAACGAGGTCAACATGTCTGCGTGAGTCGGAGGAACATCTCCGCGCGCTCCGGAGACGAGCTGATACATCCACGCCGACAACCCACGCCTGGCTACAAGGCTTGGATCGAGGTTGCGCATGGCGCCCGCGGCGGCGTTGCGCGGATTTGCGAAAAGCGATTCGCCGCTTTGCAGGCGCTCTTCGTTCAAGCGCTCGAAGACTTTTCTCGGCAGGAACACTTCGCCGCGAACCTCGACGCGCGACTTCGGACCGCCTTTGAGCGACAGGGGCAAGGCGCGAATTGTGCGGACGTTGAACGTGACGTCCTCGCCCCGTACACCGTCGCCGCGGGTGGCGCCGCGCACAAGCCGGCCGTTCTCGTACGTGAGCGCGATGCTGAGGCCGTCGATCTTCAGCTCGGTGACGTAGGCAACGGGATCGCTCGTGCCCAGGCCGCGCCGCACGCGCTCGTCGAACCCGCGGAGCTCGTCCTCGTCGTACGAGTTGTCCAGCGACAGCATCGGGACGAGATGTTCAACTGTCGCAAACCCTTCGGCCGGACGCCCGCCGACGCGCTGCGTCGGCGAATCGGGCGTGACGAGTTCGGGATGCTCCTGCTCCAGCTCCTGCAGCTCGCGCATGAGCGTGTCGAACTCGGTGTCTGCAATCTCCGGGGTGGCGTGAACGTAATAAAGCTCTTCGTGACGGCGGATCTCGTCGCGGAGAGCCTGTATGCGCGCGGCGGGCGTCACCTGTTTGATGATAATCGGCGGGGCTGAAGCCCCGCCACTCCGGACCAGCGAGTGTGGGGCTGATGCCGCTGTTTGATGATTACCGGGGCTAAAGCCCCGCCGGTACGTACGAGGGGGGCGGGGCTTTAGCCCAGCCGGAGATCACCGATCGCGGGACAGGACGTAATCCGCGAGCGCTGTCAACGCATTGCGCTCCGGACTCGACGGAAAGATGCGCAGATGACGCTTCGCGGCTTCGCCGAACTCCACGGCGCGATCGTACGCGTAGTCGATGGAGCCATGCTGGACCAGCACGGTGCGAAGG
>DASPWV010000132.1:0-4199 GCA_035637635.1 Vicinamibacterales bacterium
GAGGCGGGGATCGCCGTCAGCACCGCACTGAAGAGCAAAAGAGACACAAGTGTATTGCGGCGATTCGCCACTCTCGCCATTGATTCACCCCCCGCGCGGCGGGAGCATGCGACGTGCCATAATTTTCGGTTCATGGCTCACATATTCCCCTTCACTGCGCTGCGCCCCGTTCCACGGGCTGCGGCGGCGGTGGCGGCCGTTCCGTATGACGTCGTCAGCGCAGAAGACGCACGCCGCTTGGCTGAGGGGAACCCGCTGAGTTTCTTGCACGTTTCGCGAGCGGAGATTGACCTGCCGCCTGGGACCGATCCGTACTCCGATCAGGTGTACGAACGCGCGAACGAGAACTTTCGCGATCTCCGCGCGCGTGCGCCACTGATCGTCGAGGACGCGCCGAGCGTGTATGTCTATCGCCTGGAGATGGGCGGACATGTCCAGGGCGGCGTTGCCGCCTGTTTTTCCCTCGACGAATACGATGCCGATGTGATCAAAAAGCACGAGAAGACGCGACCCGACAAGGAGGACGATCGCACGCGTCACATGCTCGCGATCGGCGCACAAACAGGTCCTGTGTTCCTGACCTATGCGGCATCGGCTCCAATCGACGCGCTCTCTGCCCGTGCGATGACCGCCGCTCCTCTGTTCGACTTTGTGGCGCCAGACGAAGTGAAACACACGATTTGGAGGATCTCCGATCAGGAAGCGCAGGCGTTTGTCCGCGCGTTCGACGAGGTGGGCGCGCTGTATATCGCGGACGGGCATCACCGCGCTGCCAGTGCGGCGCGGACGCGGCGCGCGTTATCCGGGCGGGGGATGGGTGAACACGATCGCATGCTGGCAGTCGCGTTCCCCGATACGCAAGTGCAGATTCTTCCCTATAACCGCGTCATCAGAGATCTCAATGGCCTCACACCCGAGGAGTTCCTCGAGCGGCTGCGGTCGCACGCCACGATCCAGGCAGGCGGTCCGGCTTCTTCGTCGCGCAAAGGACAAGTGGGCGTATACCTCGACGGCGCGTGGCACACTATCCAGTTTTCCTCGCCAGGAGATGCGGAGGGTGCTGCGACCTTGGATGTCACTCTCTTGCAGGATCTCGTGCTTGGCCCCATTCTCGGTGTGGGCGATGTTCGAACGGACAAGCGCATTGATTTCGTCGGCGGCTTGAAGGGTACTCGAGAGCTGCAGCGTCTCGTGGATTCGGGAGAGTTCGCAGTGGCGTTCTCGATGCATCCGGTTACCATCCACGATTTGATGCGAATTGCCGACGAAGGCGGGATCATGCCGCCGAAATCCACCTGGTTCGAGCCCAAGCTCCGAGACGGCCTGCTATCGCATTTGATTTGAGATCTCCGCCTTCAATGAAAGTACTCGTCGCTGACAAGTTCGAGCAGACCGGCATCGATGGACTCCGCGCGGCAGGATGCGAGGTCCTGTATGAACCTGATTTGAAGGAGGAGCCGCTGCAGAGGGCAATTGCGGCGAGCGGCGCGCGCGTGCTCATCGTCCGCAGCACGCAAGTGACCGCACCGATGCTCGATGGCAGCGCCTTGTCATTAATCGTTCGAGCCGGCGCGGGCGTCAACACCATCGACGTCGCTGCCGCGTCCGAGCGCGGCATCTACGTGTCCAATTGCCCGGGAAAGAACGCAATCGCGGTTGCAGAGCTGACGTTCGCGTTGCTACTCGCCATCGATCGCCGCATTCCCGAAAACGTTTCCGAACTTCGCGCGTGCAACTGGAACAAGAAGGAGTTTTCCAAGGCGCAGGGCCTTTACGGCCGCACGATTGGGGTGCTCGGTTTCGGAAGCATCGGCCAGGAGGTGGCGCGTCGCGCCCGCGGTTTCGGCATGCCCGTCCTCGTCTGGTCGCGGCGGTTCGGCGAGCGTCCTGAATCACGAGAGGCAGCAGCGCAAGAATTCGGTATCAGCGTCGTCGACGATCCGCGCGAGCTCGTGGCGCGGGCGGAGATCATCAGCATCCACCTGGCCCTGACAAAAGAGACTCGCGGTTTCGTGGGGGCAGACTTGCTCGCTCATGTGCGCGAAGGCGCGATTCTCATCAATACGGCGAGAGCCGAAGTGGTCGACTACGAGGCTCTTGCCGCTGCCGTTCGCGAGAGACGCCTGCGCGTTGGCCTGGATGTCTTCGCAAATGAGCCGGCGGCGCCGGCCGGCACGATCGACGACCCGATTCTCGCGCTTCCGGGCGTGTACGGCACCCACCATATCGGCGCATCAACCGACCAGGCGCAGGATGCCATTGCCGCTGAAGCCGTGCGGATTGTCCGCACGTTCAAGGAGACCGGCCGCGTGCCGAACGTGGTGAATCTCTCCAGGCAATCGCCCGCAACTCATATGCTGGTGGTGCGCCATCGCGACAAACCGGGCGTTCTCGCGCATGTGTTTCAGTGGCTGCGCGATGCGGGCTTGAACGTCCAGGAAACGGAGAACATCATCTTCGAAGGGGCGCACGCGGCTGTGGCGCGTATCAACCTGGATCGCGAGCCGCCGCGGCCGACGCTCGATCGCATCGAAACCGGACATCCGGACGTGCTCGATCTGCAGCTCGTCAGACTCACCTGAGGCCGTCATGACAACGACTGTTCATCGCATCTACAACTTCTCCGCTGGACCGGCCGTGCTGCCGCTGAGCGTTCTCGAGGAAGCGCAGCGCGATTTGGTATCGCTTCCCGGAGTCGGCATGTCGATTCTGGAAATCAGCCATCGCTCCCGGACCTTCGAGGACATCCTGGCGAAGACCGAAGCCGATCTGCGCACGCTCGGAAGTATTCCATCCACGCACAAGCTGCTGTTCCTGCAGGGCGGCGCATCGCTGCAGTTCTCCATGGTTCCGATGAATCTGTTGACCGAGGGCGCGACGGCTGACTACATCATCACCGGTGCCTGGTCGCAAAAAGCGCTGAAAGAAGCGCAGCGTGTCGGCCGAGTTCATGTTGCCGGAACGACTGAGAGCGACAACTTCAATCGAATCCCGCGCGCAGACGAGCTGACGTTGACGCCGAATGCCGCCTACGTGCACTTCACATCGAACAACACGATCTTCGGGACCGAGTGGAAGAGCGAGCCGCCGGCCGGCGACGTGCCGCTTGTCTGCGATGCGTCCTCCGATATCTTCAGCAGGCCGATCGATCTCACCCGATACGGTCTCGTCTACGCAGGCGCGCAGAAGAATCTCGGCCCATCCGGTGTGACGCTCGTCATCATTCGCGAAGACCTGCTGACGCGTTCAGCCAAGTCGCTGCCGACCATGTTGAACTATGCGGTGCATGTGGAGAACGGCTCCATGTACAACACGCCGCCGTGCTTCGGCATTTACCTGATGGGCCTCGTCGCCAAGTGGGCCCTGGCGAGCGGAGGCCTGGCCGCCATTCAAAAGATCAACGAACGCAAGGCCGGCAAACTGTATGCGGAAATCGATCGGACGGGGTTTTATCGGGGCACTGCAGAGAAAGAGAGCCGCTCATCGATGAACGTGACGATCCGGCTTTCCAACGAGGAGCTCGAGAAGCGCTTTGTCAAGGAATCCACGGCAGCGGGATTCGACGGGTTGAAAGGACACCGCTCCGTCGGCGGTATGCGTGCGTCGATTTACAACGCGTTCCCTGAAGAAGGCATCGACGCGCTGGTGGATTTCATGCGCGAGTTCGAGCGCAAGAACGGGTAGCTTCGGCTGTGAACTCTTCCAGTTCTCAGTTTCCGGTTGTCCTCTACTCGCGTTCGCGACGGTCGAACCCGTGCGATCGACGACGGCCACGACGGCGCCTGCGGCGGCGCTGAGGCGCGCCGAGCGCGGGCTCGCCCGGCTCTGGTTCGTCGATCGCGTGTTCTGCGCTCACTGCGCGGGCCGCCTCGAGGAATCCTCGCCAGTGCTCCAGTGCTTCCGGCGCACGGCCGTGAATCTCGAGCCAGACCATCGCCTCCCCGAAATGACTGCGGCGCATGAGCAGGCGCTTCGCGCGCGGCGACGACTCCAAATCCATGAGGCGCCGCTGCACAGCGAGAATCTGCCGCAGTTGGTCGGTATCGCGTCGCGCGACCGGCAGCAAACCAATTCGAACCGGCGGCTCCTTCGGCGGGCGCGGCGGCCTCCGCCGTGCGGCCCGACCAGAAGCCAGTCTTTCTTCGAGACGATGGGGCTCCACTGCCGGCAGCCCTGTTGACGCGTCTCTGTACCGAGTG
>DASPWV010000133.1:0-3127 GCA_035637635.1 Vicinamibacterales bacterium
ACCTTTACGGCATCGACTCGGCTCATCTGCCCGGCTCCGATGGCCCGCGTGCGCTGGTTATCCGTGAAGATCACCGTGTTCGATTTCACGTGGGCCATGACGCGCCACGCGAATCTGAGCGCCTGCCACTCCTCGGGAGTCGGCTCGCGTCGAGTGACCACTCTCACGCCCGCGTCGGGCCACGCGCCGCGGCCTTCGGTGACCTCGTCGCGCTGCTGCAGGAGCAACGCCCCGAGAATCGATCGAAGATCGCGGGCCTGGGCGACGTTGCCGGCAAGCCCGGCGAAGTCGACAGCGACCACGCGCATATTCGTTTTCGCGCGAAGAACCTCCACGGCGTCCGCCGCCACGGACGGAGCGATCACCGCCTCGATGAACGTCGAAACAATGACTCGCGCGGCATCGAGATCGACTTCGCGATTCACTCCGACGATGCCGCCGAACGCGGCAAGCGAATCGGCGTCTCTTGCGCGCACGTACGCTTCTGCGACAGTCGACCCTATTGCCGCTCCGCATGGGTTCGTATGTTTGACGATGCATGCGGCCGGCTCTTCAAACTCCAAAACGACCCGTGACGCCGCGTCGAGATCGAGCAGATTCGTAAACGACAACTCCTTTCCCTGAAGGATGGTCGCTCCGCCGAAAGCGGTTGCGGGTTCAACCACGTACCACGCCGCCGGCTGATGCGGGTTCTCGCCATATCGCAAGTCCCGCAGCTTCCGTGCATGGATTGTGAGTTCCGCTGGAGCAAGCGCCGCTTCGCGGCTCCGTCGGGTGAGCACGTCGCCGTCGACGTGCACTTCGTCGAGCGTGGCCGCAATTGCGGTGTCGTAAGCTCCGGTGTGTGCAAACGCGCGCTGTGCGAGCTGAAAGCGAAAAGAGAGCGATGGTCCGCCCGGTGAATCGAGCGCTTCCAGCACGAGCGGATAATCCGCGGGACTCACAACGACGAGTACGTCGCGAAAGTTCTTAGCGGCAGCACGGACCAGGCTCGGTCCGCCGATGTCAATCTGCTCGATCAAATCATCGAACTGGACCCCCGCCCTGGCCGCAGTGGCCGCAAACGGATAGAGGTTGACGCAGACGACGTCGACCAGCCCGATGCCATGCGCGCGCGCAGCTTCAAGGTCGTCGGCATGCGATCGCCGTGCCAGGATTCCGCCGTGGATCTTTGGATGGAGCGTCTTGACGCGGCCGTCCATCATCTCGGGGAAGCCGGTGATGTCGGACACGTTCACGACGGCCAGACCAGCAGCAGTCAAACTTTTGGCGGTGCCGCCCGTTGACACGATTTCAAACTCACGCGCAACCAAGCCACGCGCGAAATCGATAAGGCCGCCTTTATCAGAAACACTCAGAATGGCACGTCGCATGGGAAGAAGCCTTTACGAAACTTTGACGAAATGAAATCCACTTTTTTTTGTGTTTTAGCGTTACTTCACGTGTGTGTGTTATTGACACTCGCATAATTGCGCCAGTATTATCCTCGTGCGGTCCAGCTTTTCGGGACCCGAGAAAGGCCGCACGCGCGGTCTTTTTTTTTGTTCGCAAAACCCGGCTCGTCCGGTGACGGGTCGAGAAAGTACGGTCTGGTGGCAGTGCCACCAGCAAGCCAGGAAGAGGACGATGCGTATTACAGGTAAGGTCAAGTGGTTCAACAACGCGAAGGGGTACGGGTTCATCGAGCGCGAAGGCGGCAGCGACGTCTTCGTGCACTACTCGGCGATTCAGGGATCGGGGTTCCGTTCTCTCGAAGAAGGCCAGAGTGTGGAATTTGAGATTGTGGATGGACCGAAAGGTCCACAGGCTGGCAACGTCGTTCGGATCTGACCACTTGATCTTCAGCACCCCAGCGCGGCTGACGCGCTGGGGCGCTTCATGCGGCGCCGGGTTCGCTCGGTGCCGGTTCCGGCCTTCGCGTTCTTCCGCCGACAGTCATCGGTCGTTCGTCGCGCGGACCTTCACTCATCATCCTTCAGCGGTTTTGCTTCCAGGGTCACTTTTCCGTGTTTGAGTTTCACTTCAAACGCGACGTCGTTCTGGCCTTTACCGAGTTTGTTCACCTGCGCGCGGACGACGTCGACGAACCGCTCGAAAGGAATTTCCCGCTCGCCGCTGTGCGCCCGTGCTTCGGATAATCGTGCGTAGAGCTCATTGAGACGATCGGCTTCGTGTGACGGATCGCGAAAGTTCGTCACGTGGACTACGCCGTCCGTCGGTTCCTGGGAAGATGACGGAATCACGTCGGTGGCTTCAGGAGGTGTGGCGGCGGCACTCTCGCTCGAGGCACGTGTCCCGGTGGACTTGCGCGCACGGCCGCGCACCGTCCGGCCTTCTTCTTTGGCTCGCAGCGAGCGGTCCCATAATTCGCAGAACGAAACGAATCTCGCTTGAAGAGTATTGAACCGGAAACGCTCCGCCGTATTCTGCGTATGCATGCGATCGAAGCGTTTGACCATGGCTTCGACGCGCGCGCGCGTCTCCCACGGCAGCCGCGGCAGCCGGCCGGCGAAAAACATGTTGTATTCCGCCTCGAGCCGTCTGAGCTCGGCTTCGAGGGTTCGCATATTCCGGTCGAACTCGCTTGTTTTGGTTGCCACAACAATTACCAATTACCGCAGCAGGAGAAACCACATCAACGGCAGCCAGAGCTCGCGTGCATGAGGGATCGGACGATCGTCAATCAACACCTCGGTGCCGCGCTGAGAGCCCACAATCTCGAACAGATCGCGTAGCTTCAGCGCATCCGCCGGATAGAAGCGCGCGCGGTGCCGGAACGATTCGCCGGCGCCCACCTCGCGGTACTCAGATGATGCACGCGCGAGCGTGACGGCGCGCTCGTAATCGAGCGTGTCGAATTTGGGAAATACGACCGTGACGGAAAACGGAATGTCGCGCGGGCCGAAAAGCGCCGCACGCAAATCGGGATCCAGCGCTGCGAGCTCTTCTGCTGTCGGCTGTTCGGGACGCTCGACGTACGGCCAGAAGCGTTCGAGCGGCCGCGTGCGCGGCTTATCGGAAACAGCCATCGAAGAGACGTGATCGTAACACGGTCGAAAGTGCCGAGTGCCGAGTGCTGGAGTGCCAGGTGCCGAGTGCTGGAGTGCCAGGTGCCGAGTGCTGGAGT
>DASPWV010000134.1:0-1989 GCA_035637635.1 Vicinamibacterales bacterium
GCCCGGTGGCGGCAAGTTTCGTCCGTAACAGGGCGCGTTCGTTCTTGCAGAACAACCTTTCGATCCGCCGCAGCGCGATCGGATTGACGTTCCACGTGTCACCGGAAATGTAGGTCACTTGATCGACGCGGCAATCGTGCGGCGCGTGGAAACGGTGGTACATGCTCGAGGTCAGCCGCAACGTCACGTATCGGCCGTTGCGATGGGCATCGGCCAGACTGTGATCGCAGAACAGGTCCGCCAATGTGTAGGGAAATCCCTTGATCTGATAGACGGTGGTGCCGGCGATCGTACCGCACGCGCCGACGATCGCATCACAGGGGCTGACGAGGATCTCGGGACTACAGTCGATCGGGCGTGCACCGTCCTTGAGCTCGCGGATGAAGCAATCGTGCATGCTGCGAAAGTGGGCTTTCTTCGCTTCGCTCAAATCCAGGTCGGAAAAGAAACGCCACAGCCCGATCGAGAGGTCACGCACCACGGGCTGTTCGATGTGACTGAACCAGCCCATGAACCGGGTGAGGAGCCGACGCGGGATCCGGTTGGTGAGCAGGAAGTTGAGGTCCTCCTGTTCAACCAGACGCAGGATCTGGGATCGGAGCGTCATCGTGCCGTAACCTGCGTCGGGTAAGGCACGATTCGATGGAATGGAGCACCACGACGCTGGGGTTCTACGGGCTCGGCGCGGCGGCAGTGGCAACCTCGCTGATGACGTTGCGGCGCCGCCTGGAGCTGTCCAAAGCCAAGCATGGGACGCTGACCGGCCATGCGAACTTGGCGCGGCGGCTGGCCTCGCTCGTTCCCTTTTACGAGTATGACGGGGACCGGTTTTTCTGCTCCGACGATCCGCCGAAAGAGATTGCGGCGCGCCGGCGTGCCGCCTTCATGCGCCTGTCGGAGCTGTATGCATCGCGCTTTGCCGAAACGGCCAAACGCACCGCCGAGGTGGCCGAAGGCATCTCGGATCTGCAGTTCACCGACGCGTATCGCGTGCCATTCCAGTACAGCCGCTTGGTGCGCCAGCACCTCAAATGTGGAGCGTTCGTGCAATCCTCGGCGGGCGTTATGCTCACCGATCTCGACGGCAATCAGCTCTACGATCTTACTGGCTCCTACGGGGTCAATATCTTCGGCTACGATTTCTACAAGGAGACGATCGCGCGCGCCGTCGAGCGTGTGGGCGAGCTTGGCCACGTGCTCGGCCCCTATCATCCCGTCATCGCCGACAACGTAAGCCGCCTGAAAGAGATTTCCGGACTCGACGAAATCTCGTTCCACATGTCGGGTACGGAGGCGGTCATGCAGGCGGTGCGGCTCGCGCGCTACCACACCCGCCGATCCCACCTGGTGCGCTTCTGCGGCGCGTATCACGGTTGGTGGGGCGACGTGCAACCGGGTATCGGCAATCCGTTGCCGGCGCATGAGACCTACACGCTGAAGGAGATGTCGGACGACTCGCTGCGCGTCCTGCGCACGCGGCGTGACGTCGCCTGCGTGCTCGTCAATCCGCTGCAAGCGCTGCATCCCAACGCGCCCGCGCCGGCGGACTCCTCGCTGGTCGACGGCGCGCGGAGCGCGCATTTCGACAAGGATGCCTATATCGATTGGCTCGAGCGCCTGCGCGCCGTCTGCACCGAGCAAAATATCGTGTTGATCTTCGATGAAGTGTTTGTCGGCTTCCGCCTCGCCATGGGCGGTGCGCAGGAATATTTCGGCGTCCGAGCCGATCTCGTCACCTATGGCAAGACACTCGGCGGCGGACTTCCGGTCGGCGTCCTCTGCGGACGCAAGGATTTGATGAAGCGCTACCGCGACGACCGTCCAGTCGATATCTGCTTCGCCCGCGGCACGTTCAACTCGCACCCTTATGTCATGGGGGCGATGAACGAGTTCCTCCGCTACCTCGAGACCCCGCGCGCCCGTGAGCTCTATCGCGACCTCGATCGAACCTGGAATGCACGGGCACAGTGCCTTAATCAGCGCCTGCGC
>DASPWV010000135.1:0-3893 GCA_035637635.1 Vicinamibacterales bacterium
CTGATTTTTCCTAGCAAAATGCGTTTTTGCGAGCGAAACCGCTGGGCATACCGCTTGCACCACGCGGACAGCACATGATCGCCTCCCCTGGTGAAGTGCGCCTCGACGACCTCCTCCGCATCTCCGGTTCGGGTGAACACGCCAACCACGCGTTTCTCGAAGAGATGCTCCTCATGTTCATCGACGACAACGCGCAGCGCGTCCAAGCCGCCAGCGAATCTGTCGTGCGGGACGATCCGGCGGCGCTACGCGGCGCGGTTCACGCCATCAAGGGCAGCGCCGGGCTCATTGGCGCGATCCGTCTTCACGACCTGGCGGCCGAGTTGGAGCTGGCCCTCGTCAAGCGACGAGCGTCCAATCTGCCCGAGGCGGTCGAGGAACTCCGCCTCGAATACACCGCGGTCGTCCGCACCCTGCGCACGAAGTACCCGCAGCTATCGTCACCCAACGGCCGGATCGGCGAGAGCCTCACGCAGTAGCTGCGTAATCCGGTCCCGCACCAGGGCAATCAGCCGATCGCGATCGTCCATCGTCATTCCACAGGTTTCGATCGGCTGACCGATTCGGACGGTCACGAGAACAGGGTGGATGATCGCGCTCCCCTTCCGCATGGATGCGCGGCCGCCGGTCACCGCCACGGGGACGATCGGCGCCTGGGCCTTCATCGCGAGGATAAAGCCGCCCTTCTTGAATGGGAGCAGATCGCCTGTGCGGCTGCGGGTGCCTTCGGGAAAAATCAGAAACGAGTTGCCCGTGCGAACCGAATCGGCCGCCCGCTCGATTGCGCGAAACGCGGCATCGCGATTGTCCCGATCGATCGGGACAAAACCTCCGATCTGCATGGCCGTTCCCAGAATCGGAATTCTGCTCAGCTCGGCCTTGTAGAGAATGTGCAAGCGGCGGTGGAGCGCCTGAAATAGTACCGGCGGATCGACGTTGCTTTGGTGATTCGAGCAGAAGATCACCGCGACACCAGGCGGGAGGCGCTCACGGCCGACGACCCGGTATCGAATGCCGGCGGTGCCGAGCGCGAGAGCCGCGCCGGCGTGCCCGAGCTCGTACAGCAACCCCTTCCACCGAAAGGGAATGGCAATCCCCAGCCCGATGATGCCGGCGAACAAGATGTAAATGGAAACGAGGACGTACGTAAGGAGGGAGCGGACGAAAGACACCGGAAGTTCCTAGGTTCCGAGGTTCAGAAGTTCAGAAGTTCGCACGTTCCAGGGTTCGTAGCTGCGTAGCACCTGTGAACCCTTGAACCCTTGAACCTTTGAACCCTTGAACCTTTGAACCCTTGAACCCTTGAACCTTTGAACCTTTGAACCTTTGAACCTTTGAACCTTTTTTACGATGCACGCGCCTGACGACGTGCCGCGGCGGCGCGGGTGGTCGTCGCCTTGGCCTGGATTGGCTTGGTCGTTCGAGCCGCCGCGCGCTGCTGCGCGCGCGCCTTCATCATGAAACAACGTTCGAGCGCCTTTTCGACCCGATCCTCGATGTCGGTCACCGTCACGCGCATCACCTCGGAGACCTCGGACACAATCAACGACTTGGCGCGATCGAGCATGCGTTTCTCGCGAAACGACAGGCTCTTCGACTTGGACAAAAATGTGAGGCTCTTGAGCACATCAGCCATGTCGTAGATGGAGCCGGTGCGCATCTTGTCCGAGTTGTCCTTGAAGCGGCCTTTCCAGTTCGAGTGGTTTTCGATTTTGCCGTCGCCGATCAAATGGAACAAACGATCCACCTCGTCATCCGTGATCGCACGCCGCAGACCAACGTTGTCCACGTTGCTCACGGGAACAAGGACCGTTGTTTCATTGGCGATGATACGCAGGTGGAAAAAACCGCAAGTGGTGCCGAGGATTGTTTTCTCCTCGATTTTTTCTATAACGCCGAGACCATGGTTTGGGTAAATGACCTTGTCGCCAACCTGAAATGCCACGTGCCCCTCGCTTCGGGATGGTGAATCGGTAGGACCTGGAGTGTGCTGCCGAACACACAGTATAACGCAGGCGACCGCCCCAATCAACGGAAAAGCCCGAAAAATCGGGCACTTTCGGCGATCTCTGCCCTTGGGCCCTAGTGGGGTCGAGCGTCTGTCGCTCGGTCGCTAACCCCTGATGCTTCACGCGGTTAAACGCCTCCGCGCCACGGCTGACCGGGACTGGAACCTCGATAGCCAGACCATCTGGTGACAACTTGTGACATTCACGGAATGGCAGTCGCGACTGCCAGCGGCCGGCTGCGTCTCGAGGTTCGTCCGGGGGGCTGTTGTCGAAAAATGACGAAGGTTCGGCTTCACGGCCGAGCGGCGCGAACCGGACGGGTACGCGGCCGCCGAAAGCCGGATTGTCGCACCGGCCACCCTTTCGGCTATGCTGCGCGGTGGTGGAGCGACGAAACGCGTGTCTTCTCGCCGTCCTGGCGGCGACGTTCCTCGTCCCGCACCTGGCCGCCCCCCAGAACGCTTCGCCCAAGCGGCCCGATGCTCAGCAGCTCGCTCCTTACGTGCCGACGCCACAGGAAGTCGTCGACCGGATGCTGCGGCTGGCCCAGGTGACGAAAACCGACGTCGTGTATGACCTCGGGTGTGGAGACGGCCGTATTCCAATTACGGCGGCGCAGAAATATGGCGCCCGCGGAGTTGGCGTCGACATCGATCCCGTTCGCATCGCCGAATCGAACGCGAACGCGCAGCGTGCAGGTGTGACAGATCTCGTCAGCTTCAAGCTTCAGGACGCGATGAAGACGGACGTCTCGGAGGCGACGGTGGTCACGCTATATCTCCTGTCCTCGTCGAATCTCAAACTTCGCCCGATTCTCACCCGTCAGCTCAAGCCCGGCGCACGCATCGTCGCTCACAACTTCAGCATGGGCGATTGGGAGCCGGACAACGTCGATACCTTCACCGACAGCTCCAACCTCCGGCGCACGCTCTATTTGTGGAAAGCGGACGGCAAAATCCGGCCGTAAGCGAAATCTATCGCGAGCGGCTCAATCGGCGCCGCGCGGACGTCGCGAAAGGCGAGGCCATTCACGCGCGTCTCGCCTGGACACGCCTCGCGCTGCTCTTTATTGGCGTTGCGCTCGTTGCTGTTCTTCGGCAGGCAAGCGTACCGTGGCTCGTCATTCCCCTCTTGATCTTTATCCCGCTCGCTTTCTATCACGGGACCGTTCTGAACCGCCGCGATCGCTCGGCTCGGGCAGCCGCGTTCTACGAACGTGGCCTCAATCGACTGGAGGGCCGTTGGCAAGGCACGGGCAGCACGGGCGACCGCTTTCGCGATTCCGAACATCTGTACGCAGACGACCTGGACGTCTTTGGCCCCGGCAGCCTCTTCGAGCTGCTGTCGACCACGCGCACGAGCGGCGGCGAAGCCGTCCTGGCGCGGTGGCTGCGCGCGCCGGCGACAAAAGAAGAGGTCGGCGAGAGACAGGAGGCCGTAGCTGAGCTCGCGCCGCGTCTCGACCTTCGCGAGGAGATTGCCGTCCTCGGCCCGGACATCGACATCTTCGTCAGAACCGATGATCTCGCGTCATGGGCGGCCGCTCCCTCGCTTCTCACTGCGAGCTGGCCGCGCATCGTCGCCCCGCTCCTGGCGGCCGCGACTACTGGCTCTATTGCGTGGTGGATTTGGTCGGGGACGCCGCCGGCGGCGCTGGTTCCGTCGATTGCGGTTCAAAGCCTGTTCGCCTGGCGATTTCGCGCCCGCGTTCATCACGTCGTTCACGGCGTTGAAGCGCGCGAGCAGGAACTGGAAGTGCTCGCGGCGCTGATGGCGCGGATCGAGCGAGATCCGGTCACGACACCTCTCTTGAGCAAGCTGCAAGGAGACTTGCGCGCGACCGGCCGTTCGCCTGCACGCGAGGTACGGCATCTCGCGCGGCTC
>DASPWV010000136.1:0-5029 GCA_035637635.1 Vicinamibacterales bacterium
ATGAAGCATGCGGAGCTGGGTGCTCGCCCGCGCTACAGTCGTCTTTCTTGCGTGCCTCGCATTGCCGGCACCCGCGACCGCGTGGGGGTTTGAAGCACACAAAGCAATCGCCGAGCACTTCATCGCGCTGCTGCCGTCCGAGCTGAGGCCGCTCTTTGAAGCGCGCAAAGCGTTCATTGTCGAACGATCGATCGATCCGGATGTCTGGCGAACCGTCGGGTGGGAATCGGAGCCGCCGCATCACTTCGTCGACATCGACTTCTACGGGAAGTTCCCGTTCACCGAGCTGCCGCACGAATACGACCGGGCCGTGCAGAAATTCGGCCGCGAGGTTGTCGACGCGCAGGGCACGCTGCCGTGGCGCACCGAGGAGTTCTACGGGCGGTTGGAACGTGAGTTCGCAGGTCTGAAGCGCAAGCCCCCACCCGCTTACGCGACCGACAATATCGTCTTGTTCTCAGCGATTCTTGCGCATTACGTCTCGGATGGGCATGTGCCGCTACACGCCGTCATGAACTACGATGGTCAGCTGACCAGCCAGCAAGGGGTTCACAGCCGCTGGGAAGCCGAGCTCTTCGAGCGGAACCGTTCGCGTATCAAGATTGCGCCACTTGCGCCGCGGCCGGTAATCGACCCGCGAGAATTCATGTTTCAGACGCTCCTCGACAGCTACAAACTGGCAGAAGGTGTGCTTCAGTCAGATAGGAAGGCCGCTCAGGGCCGCGAGTTCTACGACGATGGGTATTTTGAGGTGCTCGCGAAGGAACAGCTGGCCGTGCTCGAGAGGCGTCTGAATGATTCCATTACGGCGGTTGCGTCCGTTGTCATCGGTGCCTGGCAACAGGCCGGACATCCTGCGATACCAGTCGAGCGCTCCCGTCAGCCGCGCCCCATCCGTCCTCCCAACTGATGACGCGGACGCAGCCGGCCGTCGCGCGCCATACGAATCGCCGTCAAACATGGATGTATTCCTGATTCCGACCGCGACGGCGGATCAATACGAGCTCTATTACGAGGCGCCCGACGAGGATCCAATTGAGGAGTCCGAGGGACAGGGAATCATCCATCGCGTGCGCAGGCGGTTTTCCGAAATGCTGCGAGAAGCGGAAGAGTCGCGCCATCGCCGGCACGAGGAAGAGGATGCCGCGCCTCAGGGTCTTCTCGTCCGTCTGCGTCGGCGGGCCATGGGGTTTATCGTCGAGCGTATTGCCGAACAGCGGCTGTTGTGGCACTTACGTCGCGCGACGACGGTGTGCGCGCAGATTCCCGGCGACGTGACCGAGGATCACGCAAACACCATCATCCGCTCGATGCTCAAGAAGGACCTGGATCATCATTTCAAATGGATCTGGATCGACCTGGCGCTGCTGATCCTCGTGGCGCCTCTCGTTGTGCTCCCCGGACCGAATGTGCCTGGCTTTTATTTCACGTTCCAGGTGGTCGGTCATTACTTGTCGTATCGCGGCGCGCGGCAAGGTCTGTCTGAAGTTCAATGGACCATCCGGCAGAACGCCGCGCTCACCGAGCTGCGGACGCTGCTGGCCGCTTCGGCGCCGCAGCGCATGCGCCGCGTTCACGAGCTCGCGGCGCGGCTTCGGCTGCAGCACCTCGCCACCTTTTTCGAGCAGGTCGCCAGCTGACATCCCCGGCTGTCGGTCCGTCCGCGTAATCCCGTACAATCCGTGTGATGAAATTGGGGGAGCTGGCTGCGCGTCTGGGATGTCAGCTGGAGGGCGACGGAGAGATCGACATCTGCCGTGTCGCGACGCTCGAACAGGCAGGCGCCGGCGATCTCG
Organism: Vicinamibacterales bacterium; assembly: GCA_035637635.1. Taxonomy (GTDB): domain Bacteria; phylum Acidobacteriota; class Vicinamibacteria; order Vicinamibacterales; family UBA2999; genus DASPWV01. Next base: position 1,797 of record DASPWV010000136.1, read on the forward strand.
CCTTTCTCGCCAACACGAAATACACGTCGCAGCTTTCCTCGTCAGCCGCGGCCGCCGTCATCATCGGTCCTGGAATCGACGGCGCGCGCTGCGCGGTGCTCCGCTCCGATAATCCATACCTCGCGTTTGCTCGAGCGACGCAGTTGCTCTACCCGAATCCGCGCCCCGCGGCAGGCATTCATCCCACGGCTGTGATTGGCCCAAACGTGGTCATCGAACCGGATGTGACGATTGGGCCATACGTGGTCATTGGCGAGCGTGCGCGTCTTGGCGCGAGGTCGGTTGTTTACGCGCACGCGATCATCGGCGCTGAAGCGGTCATTGGTCCCGACTGTTTGCTGCATGCGCGCGTGTCGATCCGGGAGCGTGTCACTATCGGCGCTCGCGTCGTCATCCAGGACGGCGCCGTCATCGGCAGCGACGGTTTCGGGTTTGCGGCGCGCGAAGACGGCACGCACGAAAAGATTCCGCAGGTCGCCACGGTCGTCCTTGAAGACGATGTCGAGGTGGGAGCAAATACGACGATCGATCGGCCGGCTGTCGGGGAAACGCGCGTGAAGTCAGGCACGAAGATCGACAACCTGGTTCAGATCGCACACGGCGTCGTCATCGGCAGCAACTCCATGCTCGCCGCGCAGGTGGGCATCGCGGGCAGTACCATTGTGGGTGACCAGGTGATGCTCGGCGGCCAGGTTGGTGTGACCGGCCACGTCACGATCGGCGATCGCGCGCGGGCCTCGGCGAAAACCGGGGTCACCGGCAATGTCGACGCGGACAGCTTCATCACGGGCTATCCGCACATGGACAACCTGGAATGGCGCAAAGCGTATGTCGTTTTCCGGCGGTTGCCTGAAATGCGTAAGCAGCTTTTGGAGCTCGCCGAGCGGCTGGCCGCTATCGAAGCCGGGAAACAGTCATAATCGTAAGACTACCCATGCACCAGCGCACTTCGCAGAGGCTCCTGTTAATCGTGGTGTCGGCGGCGCTCGTCGGTGTTCTGCCGTGGCGCGCTGCCGTCAATGCGGCTGTTCGCCCGCCCAAGCTGGAATACCAGCGCCTCGTGTTGCCAAACGGTCTTACCGTCATTCTGCACGAGGATCATTCGACACCGATCACACACGTGGCCCTGTGGTACCACGTGGGATCGAAGAACGAGCGGCCGGGCCGCACCGGTTTTGCGCATTTCTTTGAACACCTGATGTTCAAAGGCTCGAAGAACGTCGATCCCGAGCAGCACACCTCGATTGTTTCGTCCGTTGGCGGACAGGCGAACGCCTACACGACAGAAGATGCCACGGTGTTCTGGCAGACCGTGCCATCGCAGTACTTGCCGCTCGTGCTCTGGATGGAAGCCGATCGCATGGCGACGCTCCGCATCGACGACAAAACGTTCAAGAGCGAGCGCGAGGTGGTCAAGGAAGAGCGCCGAATGCGAATCGAAAACCAGCCGTACGGCCGGCTGAATGAAATCCTCTTCGATCAGGCGTTTACCGTGCACCCGTACAGGCATCCGGTCATCGGCAGCATGGAGGATTTGGAGGCGGCCACGATCGAGGACGTCCGCGACTTCTACCGGACGTACTACGTGCCGGCGAATTGCGCCGTCGTCATTGCGGGCGATTTCGATCGTGATCAAGCGATCGACCTGGTGAATCGCTACCTTGGGCGCGTTCCCGCAGCCGAGAAACCAGTGCCGCGCGACATTCCGCAGGAACCGCCACAAACGAAAGAGAAGCGCGCGACAGTGGAAGAGCCGTGGCCGTTGCCGGCCGTGGTGGTCGCCTACCACATCACCTACGACGGTGATCCGGACTCTTACCCGCTCCACATCTTGTCGAAGGTGCTCTCCGATGGGCAGAGCTCGCGGATCTATCGAAAGCTCGTGTACGAAACCGGTCAGGCGCTTACCGCGTTCGGTGGCGGGAACATCATCGAGAATCCGAACTTGTTCTATGCCGTCGCCATCGTCAGCCCCGGTCAGCAGCCTGCGGCCGTGGAGAAGTCGCTCATCGCGGAACTGGATCGGGTCAAAACCGAAGGGATTACCGAACGCGAGCTGCAGCGCGCTAAAAATCAATTCGCGCGCGATTACATTCTGATGCGCGAGTCGCTCAAGGATAAGGCCGACGTTCTCGCGCACGCGGAAGTGATTCATTCCGACATCACGACGGCGGACGGCGAGTTCGAGATCTTTCAGCGCATGACGACCGCCGACGTGCAGCGGGTGGCGAAAACCTACTTCGTGCCCGAGCACCGCGTGGTGCTGCACGTGATGCCGACCCTTCGACAAGCTCAGGGTCGCCCCGAGCAGCGTCGAGGGGCGAAGGGCGGTGTGCAGTGACGCGCCGCCTCTCTGTGTCGATTGCAGTCATCGCATTGGCGCTGGCACAGGTTGCCGCCTTCACACAGGGGCGACCCTCCGGCGCGCAAGTCAGGTCCTGGCCGAGCGAAGGCCCGCCACGCCCGCTCGCCGCGCGCCCCGTGAACTTTCCGCCGTACGAGATCAAGACGCTCTCCAACGGGTTGAGAGTCGTCTTCGTGAGCCACCACGAAGAGCCGGCCGTGAGCGTCCGGATGATCGTGCGGGCGGGCGCGGCGCTGGATCCGAAAGGAAAGCTCGGCCTCGCGATGCTCACCGCGTCGCTGCTCGATCAGGGCGCAGGCAAACGTACGGCGGAACAAATCGCCGATGCAATCGACTTCGCCGGCGGCATTCTCAGAATAGGCGCCGGCACCGATCTCACGTACGTCGACGCCATCGTCATGAAAGACAGCCTCGGCCTGGGGTTGCAGCTCATTGCCGATGTCGTACGGCGGCCGACGTTCGCGGCGGAAGAGATCGAGCGGCAACGCCAGCAGGCGATCTCGTCGTTGAAAGTCGCCTCCGAGGATCCCGACAACGTGGCCGGTCACGTGATCGATCGCCTCATTTACGGGTTTCATCCGTATGGCTTGCCGGGAAGCGGCACTCCAGAGTCACTCGCCTCGCTCAAACGGCAGGACTTCGTCGACTTTCATCAGCAGTTTTACGTCCCGAACAACGCGCTGCTGGCGATCGTCGGCGACACCACGCCCAGCGAGGCGCTGGCGGGCGTCGAGCAGGCGTTTGGTGACTGGACGGCGCACGACATCACACCCTTCAAGCCGATCGACACACCACCACCAACCAAGCGGGTGGTGATTATCGACAAGCCCGACGCGGTGCAGACGGAAATCCGCGTGGGGCAGGTCGG
>DASPWV010000137.1:0-3103 GCA_035637635.1 Vicinamibacterales bacterium
TGTCGACGGTCATCCGCGATCCACTCACGGGCAATCCGTTCCCCGGCAACATCATTCCCTCGAATCGTCTGGATCCGCTCGCGGTGAAGATGATCAATTTGTATCAGCCGTTGCCCAATCAATCAGGCGCGAACAACTTCCGCGGGCTGAGCAGCACCGACGACACCATCAATCAGTTTTTGACTCGCATCGATCACGTGCTCAGCGACAGGCAAAAGATATTCGGCCACTTTATTTATCAGGGCAGGGACAATCCGTCGACGCCCATCAACACGAACTTTCCGGTCGCGCGGCTCTTCAACAACGAGAGCGCGGCCGTGCAGCACGTCACGACCTGGAGCTCGAGCGTGTTGAATGAGGTGCGTGTTGGCTACATGCGCGGCGATCTCAATCGTCTCAGCCCGCGACGCCTCGAGGGGTTTTCGGTTGAGAAGGATCTTGGGATACGAGGGATGCTGGTGGGCGGACCAAACGGCCGTCCGCCAAACGAGCTCGAGATCGGCTTTCCCTCGATTACCATCCAGGGCTTCAACGGGTTCGGCGACAGCACCAGCGGTGAAGGCATCGATCTGAGCCAGACCTACCAGTTCGTCGACAACCTGACGCTGATTCGCGGCAGCCACGCGCTGAAGATGGGCGGTGATATCCGTCGCCTGATGGGCGATGCGACGAGCACGAACGCGCCGTTTGGCGCGCTGGACTTCACGCGCGACATCACGGGCCACGCGGCCGCGGCGTTCATGCTTGGCTACCCGCGGACCGCGCGCACTCCTGAGGGTATTCCGGTCGGCGGCATTCGCCAGTGGCGCTCCGGATTTTATTTCCAGGACGACTGGCGCGTGAACCCGCGAATGACCGTGAATCTCGGTCTCAGGTTCGATCACAACGCGGTTCCCGTCGACATCAACGGGGTGAGCCGCACGCTGCGCTTCGATCTCGATCCGACCGGGCCGGTGCTCTGGCCCGCGCCCGGCGAAGTTGTGGAGGACGGACTCTACATCAACAAGCATCGGCACTGGGCGCCACGTCTCGGCTTCGCGTATCGCGCGACTGACAGAGTCGTGCTTCGCGGCGGCTACGGAGTCTTCAACATGGCGCTGCACCTGGACAACATCAACACGCTCGGCACGAATCCGCCGACGGCGAGCGTTCAGGTGACCAACCCGACGCTGAATCCGATCGCCACGATCGCGAACCCGTTCCCAGCGGTGCTGGTGCCGACCAACACGATTTTCAACGTGACGTCAGCGGAGGTCGATCGCAATCACCGAGACGGCTACTATCAGAACTGGAACGTGTCGGTTGGCTACGAGCTCACACACGCAGCGGCCGTCGAAGTGCGATACGTCGGCGCCGATGGCACCCATCTGGATACCAGCCTCACCAACTTCAACAGCCCGGATCCCGATCCGACCGCGAGCGCGCTCAATCTGCAAGCGCGCCGGCCGTATCCCGCGTTCGGCCGCATCCGCATGTGGGTGACCGACGGCGAGAGCAGGTACCACTCGCTGCAGACCGAGTACAAGCACCGCGGACCCTGGGGTCTGCACTTGACGGTCGCCTACACGTTGTCGGACTTGAAGGACAACCAGCAGGGCGGATTGAACGCCTCGCGCGGCAGACGGCAGAATCCACGCGACATCTCTACCGAGTGGGCGCCGTCGGCCGACGATCAGCGGCACCGGCTCGTGGTCGGCTACGTCTGGGACATCCCGTTCGGTTCGAACCTTACCGGTCTATCCGGCGCCATTCTCAAAGGGTGGCAGTTCAGCGGCATCGGAACCTTCAATTCGGGTTCGCCCATTTTCATCAATCAGGACGGCGACACGTTGAACACCGACTCCGAAGATATTCGTCCCAACCTGGTGCCCGGACAGGATCCTACACTCCCCAGATCCGACCGCACGATTGCTCGCTGGTTCAACACGGCCGCGTTCACGCGTGCCACGGTGACGTACGGCAACTCACCGCGTAATCCAGTCGTCGGTCCCGGGCGCAAACTGCTTGATATTTCGCTGGCGAAATCGTTCGCTGTTCGAACCGGACAACAACTGCAGTTCAGGGCCGAGGCGTTCAATGCGTTGAACTGGGTCAATTGGAACAATCCCAATGGCACGCTCGGCAACTCCAACTTCGGCATCATCAGCGCCGCGGCCGCAGCGCGGGAGATGCAATTGTCGCTGAAGTACACGTTCTAGCGCCTACACCGCTCACTCGATCGGGCTGTAGTGGCGCGGCTTCAGCCGCGCCGAAAGGCGGGCCTAAAGGCCCGCCACTACATCGACCGAGCTAAAGGCTCGGGGCGCCGAATACGGGAAGGTCGCATGTCAAAGCTATGGGATAGCTGGTCTCCAAAACGTCTGACCGGTTTCAGCCGCCGCGAGCTTGGCCGGATGGCGAGCCTGCTCATGTTCGGCGGCCTTACACGTTCCGAGCGGGCATCAGCCGCGCAGTCCGTGTCCGCGGCCGCACCGACGATAGCGGCCCGATCTCCCAATTTGTACGCATCGCTCGGCGTGCGTCCGTTCATCAACTGCCGGGGGACCGTGACGGTCATCGGCGGGTCCATCGAACTGCCGGAGGTGCGTTCGGTCAAGAGTCTCGCCAATCAGCAGTTCGTGCAGATCGACGAGCTCATGGAAGCGGCTGGCAAACGACTGGGGGAGCTGACCGGCGCCGAATGGGGCATGGTCAGCGCCGGCTGCTCGGCGGCCATCTCGCATGCAACCGCCGCGTGTGTGGCCGGCGGCAATCCCGATCTACACGTGCGCCTACCAAATCTGGCCGGCTTCGCGAAAGACGAAGCGATCATCCCGGCGCACTCGCGCACGGTGTACGACGCGGCGATTCGGGCTGTCGGGGTCAAGATCATCGAAGTCGACACGATGGACGCGCTGCAGTTCGCCATCGGGCCGAAGACCGCGCTCATCTACATCCGGCCGAACGCCGAAAACGAAAAGGGGCCGATGCCGACAGAGGCCATCGCGAAGGTCGCCAAACCGCACAACGTGCCGGTGCTGGTGGATGCCGCGGCCGAGGCCCTCACGATTCCGGTGATTCACCTGCAGTGGGGCGCGACGCTCGTTGCCTATAGCGGCGGCAA
>DASPWV010000138.1:0-7980 GCA_035637635.1 Vicinamibacterales bacterium
ATTCTGTACGGGATCATCGGGATCTTCCACTACGTGTTCAGACGGCGGTTCCTGCTGATCACGCTCGATCCCGACCGCGCGGAAGCCGAAGGCATTTCCATTCGCCTCTGGGACTTTCTTTTCTATATGTCCTTTGGCGTCGTCGTTACTCGGTCGGTTGCAATCGCAGGGGTGTTGCTGGTCTTTTGCTATCTCATCGTCCCGTCCGTCGCGGCAATGTTGTATGCCGAGGGGATTGGACATCGCCTGGCAATCGGTTGGGTCATGGGATCGGTAGTCTCAGCGCTGGGCGTGTATTTTTCACTCGTACTCGATCTCCCGACTGGCGCCACCATCGTGTGCACGTTTGGCGTGGTGCTGATCCTGATGGCGCTTCTCCGGCCGTTGATCCAGCGGCGGCCTGCTCTGGCGCGGGAGCCTCTCAAACGTCCTCATATAATTCGGTAAATGCCTCGCGTACTCTTCCCCCTTGCATTCATCGCGTCTCTCTCCGCGATGCTGGCGTTGTCTCGCGCCACCGCGCAGCCCGAATCGTGGATTGACGCGTACCGACCTAACGCAAATCGCCTGATTCAAGAATCCACCAGCAGTCAATTCGCGTGGGATCGATTGGCCGAACTGACCGATACCTACGGCAACCGCATCTCGGGTTCCGAGAACCTGAATCGCGCGATCGCGTGGGCCGTCGAAGCCATGAGGAAGGACGGACTCGACAACGTTCATACCGAAAAGGCCATCGTGCCGCGTTGGGTGCGGGGCGCGGAGAGCGTTGTGATGATCGACCCGCCTGAGCATTCGTTGACGATGCTTGGCCTCGGCGGGAGCGTTGCCACGCCGGCCGGGGGGATTGAGGCGGACGTGCTGGTGGTGAAGACATTCGACGAGCTCACACAGCGTGCCGCGGACGCAAAAGGGAAGATCGTTCTCTTCAACGCGCCCTTCACGAACTACGGTCAGACGAATCAATATCGAACGACCGGCGCCAGCATTGCCGCGCGCCACGGCGCGCTGGCCGTTCTCGTGCGTGCCATTGGACCAATGGGTCTGCGCACGCCTCACACCGGCAGCCTTACGTACGCAGACGATGCGCCGCAGATTCCAGCGGCCGCGGTGACCGCGGAAGACGCGGAGCGTATGCAACGCATCGTGAATCGCGGCCGTCGCGTGCGCGTTCGGCTCAGGATGGACGCGCATTTCGAGCCGGATGCCGAATCGGCAAATGTCGTGGGAGAAATCCGCGGCCGCGACCTGCCGGACGAAGTCGTGCTCGCGGGCGGCCATCTCGATTCCTGGGACGTCGGCGCAGGCGCGTCGGACGACGGTGTGGGATGCATCGTCACCTGGGAAGCTGCGCGTTTGATGAGAAAACTCAACATCCGCCCGAAACGCACGGTGCGCGTCGTCCTCTTCACGAACGAAGAGAACGGGTTGCGCGGAGGAGGGGCCTACCGCGATCGCTACGCGTCAGCGGCAACGACGCACGTGCTGGCGATCGAGTCGGATTCAGGAGTTTTCGGGCCGGCGCGAGTCGGTTTCACGGGTTCCGATGCGGCGCAGCAAGTCATGCGCGAAATCGGGGGGTTGCTGACGCCGATGGGACTGCAGGATATCGGGTCCGGCGGCGGCGGCGGCGCCGACATCGGACCCATTGCGCAGGCCGGCAAGGTGCCAACGCTCGCGTACCAAGGCGATCCGACCCGCTACTTCACCATTCACCACACACCCGCCGACACGGTCGATCGAATCGCGCCGGACGAAATCTCGAAGGCCGCGGCAGCGCTCGCGGTGATCAGCTACGTCGTTGCGGAAATGCCGCACGCGTTGCCGCGGTAGTTGCAGGCGGCTACGCCTTCAGCCGTTTATTGACCTCGGCCCAGTTCACCGTGTTCCACCACGCGTTGACGTACGCGTTGCGCATGTTCTGATACTTCAGGTAGTACGCGTGTTCCCAGACGTCGAGGCCCAGGATGGCGCGGCGTCCTTCCATTGACGGCGTGTCCTGATTCGGCGTGCTGTGGATCACGAGCTTGCCTTTCTCGTCGCTCAGCCACGCCCATCCACTGCCGAAACGTCCGAGCGCAGCGGCAGTAAACGCTTCCTTGAACTTGTCGAAGCTGCTGAACGTGCTGTTGATCGCATCGGCAACCGCGCCGGTCGGCGGCCCACCTGCGTTTGGCGCCATCGCCGTCCAGAACTGCACGTGATTGACGTGACCGCCGCCGTTGTTGCGGACGGCCGTCCTGATCTCTTCGGGCACGCTCTGCAGATTGGCGAGCAGCTCCTCGAGCGGCTTCTTGGCGAGATCGGGCGCTTTTGCGAGAGCGTTGTTGAGATTGGTGACGTAGGTCTGATGATGTCGATCGTGATGAATCGTCATCGTCTGTGCGTCGATGTGAGGTTCGAGCGCCGCCGGCGGATAGGGTAGCGGCGGCAGCGAATAGGGGCCGGGTGCGGGTTGCGCGCCGCGCACTTGCAGCAGGTCGGGAGCAGGTGCATGTGTGCCCTGCACCGCGCGCGCGCGAATGGCGATCGTCCCGAACCCAAGCGTGGTCAACGCCTGTCGACGGCTCAGCTTCATTGGACACTCCTGGCGGGTAACTTTCCCGCGAATGTTTTGGGAATGATACCCTCACGCCGCGCGGTTCCGAATCAAACGAACCGAACAAAAAAGGCTGGAGACACGACAGTCGCCGCCATTGTGCCGGTATAAAGGACGCATGCTCTTCGTTCGGATTGCCTGCGGCGTTCTGATCGTTGTGTCGAGCCCGGGTGTCGCTGCCGCGCAGGCGTTGACCGGCCGCGTCACTGGCGAGGTCGTCGAGGCGCGCACTGGCGCTCCTCTTGCCGCCGTCCTCGTACAGATCCAGTCGACCCACCAACGCGCGTTCTCGGACGCGGAAGGCAAGTTTGAGATCGCGGATGTTCCGGCGGGATCACAAACGCTGGTGATCTCGGTGATTGGCTTCGGCCTCGTTCGCCGGGACTTGACGATCGCCGCGGGTGGCACGAGCGAGCTGAGGATTCCGGTGGCCGGGGGCGCGAGCACGTACGTCGAAGAGGTTACGGTCGCCGCCAGTCCATACCGCGAAGTCGAGCCCGCCGTGCCCAGTCAAACCGTGCTGGGCAGCCGCGACCTGCTCGCGCTGCGCGGCGTGCTCGCCGACGATCCATTCCGCGCGGTGCAGACGTTGCCCGGCGTCACGAGCAGCGACGACTTCAAAGGCGAGTTTGCAATCCGCGGACTTGGTCCCGAGCACATCGGCATTTCAGTGGACGGCGTGGACAGCCCGTTTCTGTTTCACACGGTTCGCGCTGTCAACGATACCGGATCGCTGGCGCTCATCAACAGCGACGTTCTCGATCAGGCGGTGCTGCTGGCAGGTCCGCATCCGCAGAAGCGCGGCGCGCATCTGGGCGCGCAGCTTGAATTCGTCACTCGCGACGGCACGCGCAGCGGATTTGCGGCCCGGACGCTGTTGAGCGGATCTGCAGCGACGGGCGTTTTTGAAGGTCCCGTGGGGTCCAACACGCGCGGGTCGTGGCTCGTCGCCATTCGCAAGAGCTATATCGATTGGCTGATCAAACGAATTGATCCCGAGCTCGACGGCAGCTTCGGCTTCACCGATGCGCAAGGCGCAATCGTTTACGACCTCACGCCAAGGCAACAGCTGAAGCTTTCGTTCATCGGTGGCCGCTCCATCCTGCACGATCGCGATGAGACGCCTTCGCTCAATTCGCTCGAAAGCGGCCGCAGTCGAACCGCCATTGCGAACGCGCGGTGGCGATTCACGCTTTCACCGAAAGCGGTGATCAGCCAGCAGCTCTACTTCGTGCGCAGTACGTACACCAACAACGTGATTGACGGTCGAGTGCGTGAAGAGGGCAGCGACCGCGATATCACCTGGCGCGGTTCCCTCGAGTGGCGCCCCGCGGCTGCTCATGCCTTCGACGCAGGTGGTCAGGCGCAGTCGTTGCGCGCACGAAGAATCGATCGGCGGTTCACGTCGCCAACCGCGTTCGTGAGCCAGGTCGATGCGACGGTGAATACAGCGGATCAAGCCGCGTACCTCGCGTATCGATGGACGCCCTCCGCAGCGTTCGTCGTCGCGCCTGGCGCTCGTGTGGAACATTTCAAGTTGCTGCACGCGACGAAAACCTCTCCGTGGCTGTCGGCGGATTGGCAGATCACTCCTGAAATGCGCGTTCGCGGCGGCGCGGCCGTGCAGTATCAGGCGGCAACCATTGACGAAGCGCTTCTCGTGCGCGCCGGTGATGGGCTCGTTCCCGAACGCGCAACCAGCATCGAGCTTGGCGTCGAACGGCGCTTCAGAAGCACCTGGCGCGCCAGCTTGACCGCGTACGAGCGGAGTGACAACCATCGATTGCGGGTCAAGAATGCGGAGTTTCGGCTCGTGAACAACGGGCTTGCGCGTCCAGGCACCGCGTACATCGACAACGTGCTCACCGGCAACGCCCATGGCGTGGAGCTCACCTTCGAGCGGCGTAGCGTCAACGGCTGGTCCGGCTGGCTGTCATACGCGTACGGAAAATCAACGCTGACCGACACATCAGGGACCATCGACGGACGGAGTCAGAGTGGCGGCGTGGCGTCAGCGCCGACACCGCGAGAGACCTATCCTGCCGACTACGATCAGCGCCACACCGTCAACGTGTATGCCGCGTATCGCTGGTCCGGACGGACGAGCGTTTCCGCGCGCTTTCGTTACGGATCGAACTTTCCGATCACCGCATATGTGCTGCCACGCGAGGACTACTGGGTCTTGGCGACGGAACGGAACCGCGCGCGTCTGCCCGGCTACGCGCGTCTCGATCTCCGGGCCGATCGCACGTTCACCTATCGGAAGCGCCGACTCACGCTCTTCATGGAGGTGATCAACGTGCTCAATCACGACAACTACCGCGCCGAGAGCGGTTCGGTAAATCTCGCGCAGCGTGCCGTGTTCGACATCACGGGCCGCATGTTCCCGGTGCTGCCGTCGGCAGGAATCCTCATCGAGTTCTGATGCGGCCACGGAAGCACGGAATCCGGAGCCACGGAAAGACGGAAGCACGGAAGGACGGAAGTCGATTTTTTTGTTTCCGGCACGGGTGCGCTGGCAGTCGCTGTTCCGAGCTTCTGTGTCTGCGGCTCTTTGGTTTGGAATCTTGGAATTCCGTGTTTCTGTGCTTCCGTGGCTCGCGATTCCGCGCTGCGGTGTTTCCGTGGCGTCTCACCCGGTGCGGGGTTTGCATCTCCCACCGTTTATGTTCGGGCGGCTCGTCCCTGATCGCACGAAGCGTCTCGTTGGCGAGGAGCGCGAATGGCTGAGCAAGCTCCAGCGTTCGCTTGCGCGCTTCGAAGCCGATGCGGCGGATCAATCCGCGCTCGAGCGCTCAATCGCGCAGCTCGACCGTCTCTTTCTGTTGGTCGTCATCGGCGAGTTCAACGCCGGCAAGAGCGCCTTTGTCAACGCGCTCGTCGGTTCCCGGGTGCTCGAAGAAGGACCAACGCCCACCACCACGCGTCTGCAGATTCTTCGCTACGGCGACACTCCAGGCCGGCACATCGAGCAGCAGTCCATCGACGTGATTTCGGCGCCGGTGCCGCTCCTCTGCGACCTCGACATCGTCGACACCCCTGGCACCAACGCGATCTTCCGGGAGCACGAGCGGCTCACGAGCGAGTTCGTTCCGCAGGCCGATCTCGTGTTGTTTGTCACCTCGTCGGATCGACCGTTCACGGAAAGCGAGCGCGCGTTTCTCGAACACATCCGCAACTGGGGCAAGAAGATTGTCGTCATCATCAACAAGATCGATGTGCTGGACCGGCCCGACGATCGCGAACAGGTGAAACGGTTCGTCACCGAGCACGCGCAGGCGCTGTTTGGATCGAAGCCGGAGGTGTTTGCCATTTCGGCGCGCGAGGCGCAGCGCGCGAAGGATCGTGGCGCTGCAGCGTCAGCCCCGCCATCGAATGTTGCCGGAGATCAGTTTGCCGAGCTCGAGCGCTATATCGGCAGCACGCTGGATCAGCAGGAGCGTCTGCGGCTCAAGCTGCTCAACCCGGTCGGCATCGGCCTGCGCCTCGCTGACTCCACCCGCACGACCATTCGCAGCCGGCTGGATCTCCTGCGGCAGGACCTTCAGACGATCGATGACATCGATCGCCAACTCGGCGTCTATCGGACGGATCTCTCGCGCGAGTTCGAATTCCGTTTGTCCGAGGTCGACAACATCCTTCATCAGTTCGAAAACCGCGGCATTGCGTTCTTCGACGACACGCTGCGCATTGGACGCATTCCGGATCTGTTGAACAAGGCGCGGCTGCAGCGGGAGTTCGAGCGGACGGTTGTGGCCGATGTGCCTCAGCAAATCGAAAAGCAGGTCCACGACGTCATCGACTGGATGGTGTCGAGCGAACTGCGGCAGTGGCAAGCGGTCAACGAGCACGTCAACAGGCGCCGTGCGGCGCACAAAGATCGCGTCGTGGGCGGCACCGACGCGCAGGGATTTCAATACGATCGCGCGCGGCTCATCAACACCGTTGGCCGCGCCGCTCAGCAGGCGGTTCAAACCTACGACAAGGAGCAGGAGGCGTCGGCGATGGCCGACGGCGTTCGTGCGGCCGTTGCCGGCGCCGCGCTCGCTCAAGCAGGTGCCATTTCCCTTGGCACCCTCGTCACGCTGCTGGCGACGACGACGGCGGCGGACGTGACGGGCATCATTGCCGCAGGCACCGTCGCCGTGCTCGGACTGTTTGTCATCCCGTCCAAACGCGCGAAGGCAAAAGCCGACTTGCGGGAACGCATCGCCGAGATGCGCGACAAGTTGATGACGGATCTGCGGGGCCAGTTCGAACGGGAGGTGGATCGCAGTGTCCACGGCGTGCTCGACGCAGTCGCGCCCTACACGCGCTTCGTCCGCGCGGAACACGAAAAGCTCACCGGTCTGGACAAGGAGCTTGCCGAAATCGACGCCGCGCTCGCTCGCATCAGAACGGAGATCGATCGCGCGGCAGCTTGACGTTCGCGGCCAACGGCAGGGTTGCTCTGGGTCTGCGAGTCTCTGCGGCTTCGTCTAATCTGCGAGATTCCGAACTTTAGCGGATGCGCCACATGCGCCGGATCTTCCCGCGCGTCCGCTGTTCGAGCCACTGCTTGATCTCCTCGGCCGGCGCGGGACGACAGATGAAGTGCCCCTGTGCCGCGTCGCAGCCGAGCACACGCAGCCGATCGCGAATTTTTTCGTTCTCCACGCCCTCTGCAATGACGCGCATCCGCAGGTTGTGGGCGAGATCGATGATGGATCGCACGAGCGCCTCGTCTTCACCAGCCGCCATCCCAATCACGAACGACTTGTCGATCTTCAGCTGATTCACAGGCAGCCGTCGCAAATAACTCAATGACGAGTAGCCGGTGCCGAAGTCGTCGACGATCAGCTGCACGCCCATGTCGTGCACCTGGCTGAGGCAGGTGACGGAACGATCGAGATCCGACACGATCACGTTCTCGGTGATTTCCAGGGCGAGCGCGGAGGCGGGCGCGTCATGTTCGTCGATGAGCTCCTTGATCCGTCGTGGAAAATCCGGATCGTGCAGACTGATCGGCGACACGTTCACGCCGATGATGAGCGGCGTGGCGTCAGGAGCCGGCGTCCATTCCGACAGCGCCCGGTCGATGGCGAACATCGTCAGACGATTGATGAGACCGCTGTGCTCGGCGAGCTGAATGAACTGCTCCGGCATCAGGCGGCCATGCTCGGGATGGTCCCATCGAAGGAGCGCTTCAACGGCGATGACGTCGTTCGTGCCGAGATTCACAATCGGCTGATAGTCGAGGACGAACTGCTCCACTTCGATGGCATGTCGCAGCGAGTTCAGAACCGATAGGCGTTGTTCGGTGTGACGGTCGCGTTCGCCGCTGTACACCGTGAACCCCGCGCGCTCGTTCTTTGCGAGGTACATGGCGACGTCGGCCTTTT
>DASPWV010000139.1:0-4189 GCA_035637635.1 Vicinamibacterales bacterium
GCGGCGTGTACCTGGATCCTGCGATCACGTCGCGAGTGGCCAACGGACTGCTCGCCGGAGACGCAGCGGTCTCGAACAAGGCTCCGGGCGCCATCAGCGATCGCGAATGCGAAGTGCTGCGGCTGATCGCCGTCGGGCACAGCAACAAAGAGGTCGCGGCGCAGCTGAAGATCAGTGTCAAAACTGTCGAGGTCCACAAGGCAAACGCGATGCGGAAACTCGGATTAGCCGGACGCGTCGACATCATCCGCTACGCCGTTCTGCAGGGCTGGCTTTACGACGCGTAGCAAGCGGTGTTGGCCTCTTGAGGCCGTGCGACGACAACAGAGAACTCGCGCCTGCCAAAGTGAGACGTCAGAGTTCTGTCGTAATTCGACTCAGAGAAAACCCGTACCTCCTTTCGTTTCTCCCAATTGCGGCGGGCGGCACCGGCCCCTATGCTTTTTGGTCAGAACACAAACATTCGACCATTCGCGAAAACGCGCGACGCAAGATCACGCGCGATGGCACCCTGGGAGTCCGCATGCAAAACGCCGCTGACCCGCGCTCTACTGTTCCGTATCACGCTGTTCGCTTTTATGAAAACGAGAAATCTCTCTCGCAGATCGTCGCGGAATTCCTCGGTGATGGATTGGCGGTGGGCGAGCCAGCAATCGTCGTTGCGACCCCCGCTCAACGAGCAGCGATTCTGAGAGAATTGGTCGCCAGGAAGGTGGACGTCGTGCCGTTGCAGCGTTCCGACGAGCTTCTGTTGCTCGACGCCGAGAAGACACTGTCAACGTTCATGATCAACGGTGAGCCCAACAGCGCGATGTTCAATCACACCATGTGTGAAGTGATTGAACGGGCGTGCCGAGGACGGCAGGATTGCACCGTCAGAGTGTACGGCCAGATGGTCGATGTTCTTTGGCAGATCGGTATGCACGATGCGGCAATCCGCCTGGAAATGCTCTGGAACGAATTGGCAAATACGCGATCGTTTTCGCTTCTGTGTGGCTACGCGATCGGCAATTTCTACAAGGACGCGAACTTCCAGGAAATCTGTGGCCAGCACACGCATATTCTTGCGGCGGACGGCGCGGCCGCTGTTGCATGAACACTGCGACACCACATCTGAGCTCGTCGATGAGCTGACGTAGGCCAAGAGCGCATCGATCGCGGTAACATCGATCGCATGCGCATTGGCCTCGTCGGTGCGGGGATGATCGGCTCCACTCTCGCCAAGCTCTGGGTCGAGGCCGGTCACGAGGTACGACTCGCGTCGCGACACCCGGAGAATCTCGGACCGCTCGTCGCCTCGCTCGGCCCGCGCGCGTCGGCCGGCACACCGGAGGAGGCCGCGGCCTTCGGTGACGTGGTGATGCTGACTGTGCCGCTCGGCGCTATTGCTGACCTCGCCGGCACGCTCAGACCGCTGCTATCGGGCAAAGTCGTACTCGACACTGGCAACGCATACGAGAAGCGCGACGGCGATATCGCGCGCGAAGCGACACAACATCCGCGCGGATCGGCTGGGTGGGCAGCGGCGATGTTTCCCGAGAGCGCCTGGGTCAAGGCGTTCAACACGGTGAACTTCAAAGTGCTCGAGCGCGAAGCGCACCGGGACCGCGACCGTATCGGCATTCCGCTCGCAAGCGACGATCATCACGCGTTAGAAACGGCGGCGCTGCTGGTGCGCGACGCGGGCTTCGATCCGGTCATCGTCGGCGGACTCGAGCGCGGGAAAGAATTCGAGCCGGGCACCCGCACGTACAACACCGGCATGAGCGGTCGAGACTTGAGCGCGGTGTTCCGCAGCACGTCATGAGCGTGAATCGCACATGAAATCGCGTTTGCGGTCGTGGCTTGGACTCGCGGAGGAGTCCGCCGCAGCCGATCACGATGCTCTCAGGACCGTGCTGGATGCTCTCGACCGGCTGGAGCCCGAACGGGCGCGTCATCTCGCCGCATTTGCGTATCTTCTTGGCCGGGTTGCGCATGCCGATCAGCACGTCAGTGCCGAAGAGACCGGCGCAATGGAGGATCTCGTCGCGCAGACAGGTCAGATTCCGCGCGACCAGGCGATGCTCGTCGTCGGCCTCGCGAAAACCAGCAACCTGCTATTCGGCGGCACGGCCAACTTTCTCGTCGCGCGCGAATTCGAAAGGACCGCGACGTACGAGGAAAAGCTGGCCCTCATTCGTTGCCTCTTTGCGGTGGCTTCCGTGGAGAACCACATCTCGGTCGCAGAGGAATCGGAAATCCAGCGCATCGCGCGTGAGCTGAAGGTCGAGCACGCCGATCTCGTCAAGCTGCGGCTCCAGTATCGCGACCATCTTCCGGGATTGTCCTCATCGTGAGATTGCATCTTCATGACTCAAGGAAACGGAGCTGGGTCACGATCTGAGCGCCTCAACCGGCGAACTGCTGTTAATCGCCCGCGACGAGCAAGTCATAGCCCGGATCGAGGTGTTGGTGCACGAGCAGAATCTCGTGGATATCGAAGGGATGGGTCGGCCGTCCAGTCAAGGTGTTTCGGAGCACTTGAAACACATGTTCCAGGCCGCCTGCATCATCGATATCCACGTCTGCTCGCCAGTTGAGTCCGTCGCTGAAGAATGTCAGCTGCAGGTTGCCATAGCGATCTTGCGTCTTGAAACTACCTGCTGACGTGAAGCCTGGAGGCGGGTGATGCAGGCTTCCATCGACGGCGAAAAACAACCCTGAGAGCACCGCGTTTTTTGTTTCCTCGCGGAGCTCGTGTGGCACATCCACGAAAAATCGATCACCGCGGATTTCCCGCAGCTCTCTGAGATAAGAAGCAACAGTCCTCGTATTCGTAAACGCCGTTGTGGCGGTTTTCGCGATGATGTTCAGAAAACCGGCCCGTCGAATGTCATCGAGCGCCGCCCATAACAGCTCCGCAGTCAACCCGGAAAAAGCAAGTACTTGATTGCTGGCGGTCAAGAGCCTTTGTGCGTCCAGCGCGAGCTGATCGAAGGCCGGAAATCTCGTGCCCGTGACCTTTGCGGGATCAATCGGAAAGATGAGGCGAACAGCGTCGGCATTCAGCGTGTTTGCAAACACGCCAACAGGAAGATATGAAGGTGGGTCGACTTCAACGCGATAGAGACCGTCCGGCGGTTCCTTGAGGCCGGCAATGGTCATGGCCTTGTTACCTTGACGGCGCCGCACGACTTGGCGAGTTCCGCTCGGTAGATGCAGCAACGAGATATCGATCGTTTCCCCGAGGCTGCTGCCGCGCGCATTGATCATCTGAAGCTTGATACGGCCAGTGGGCATCGCGTCTCCCGTCGACGAGTGTGCTCCAAGCCCCGCCGGAGGCGGCGGCTTGAGCGACGAGTGGCCCTAACCATAACGCACGGGCGCAGCCCTGAACGGGCAGATCGAACGATCACGGGCCTGGCATCGCTCCGCGAGCTTGCAGCTACTCCTCAGTGGTGAACGCCTTGCTCAGCGCTGCCCGATCGACAGCCATCCCTCGCTGGTAAACACTTTTGATCCTTCGCGTGTTGCGGATGTCGTCCAGCGGATTCGCGTCGAGGACGATGAAGTCAGCGCTCTTGCCGGGCGCGACCGTGCCGAGATCATCGAGCTTGAGAATTTCGGCGGACGTTTGCGTCGCTGCGACGATCGCCTCCGCCGGCGTCAGCCCGCAAAACACCATGTCGGCGAGCTCGGTATGGACGCCCCAGCCGATATCGCCGTTTCCGTCCGTGCCGAGGCCGAGAATCATTCCGGCGTCACGGACTTTTTTCAAATTGCGACACTGCGTGAGAAACAACTCACTCGGTCCCGCGCCAGGCTTTCGGCTTGCGAGCTCGTCGCGCAGCCGCTTGATCTGAGTTGGAGGAAGCGTATCGGTCCGCGCGTCGATCTCCGCCGCCGTTTCCTCGGCCGACAACGTGTGCTCGGGCAGGTTCGGTCCGAGCCAGACCTTGGGGTGCTGCTTGAGGATCGCGAGATACTCGCCGTCGATATCCTGGCCGCGGACGTCGTGCGCGAAACCGTCGACTCCTGATTTCAGGAGCTGCTTGCCATCCTCGAGATCGAAGATGTGAGCCACCACGCGCATGCCGTTTTTGTGCGCTTCCTCGATGATCGCCTGATAGACATTGACCGCGAGTTTCGGGACCGTCTTCTGCCGATCGTCCACCCAGATTTTGATCATCTCGACCTTCTTGTCTTT
>DASPWV010000140.1:0-8815 GCA_035637635.1 Vicinamibacterales bacterium
GAGATTTTTCTCTCTCGGCGATCAAGCCACGGGACCCGGTGACGAATGCCGCGTTTCCCGGCGACGTGATTCCTGCGGCGCGTCTCGATCGTGTGGCCTTGACCATCCAGGAGCGATATGTTCCGCAATCCAACCTGCCGAACAACTTCTACGAAGTTTCACGGCCCGATCCGCTCAATACCGATGAGGGAACACTCAAGCTGGATCACAACTTTTCATCCAACCATTCCCTCGCGATGAGCTATTTCTACCAGAAAGGCAACGATACGCAGCCGCTTTCGGGAATCGCGGGCACCACGACTGGCGGGAACATCCCGTGGGTCGACCGTGATTTCAATTGGACCCAGCACAACGTGAATATATCGGACACGTGGACGATCAGTCCGAGCGTCTTCAATCAGGTGCGGGTTACCTACGTGCGACAGTTCGGTGCGAGGGTGAACAATCCGACGACGTCACTTGGCGATCTCAATTCGACATTCAAAATCCAGGGCGACCCCACGCTGCCGCGCATCACCGTGTCGAACTATTTCACCGCGCAGACCTCCATTGCCGGACCTGACGCCGGAAGCAATTACGTGTCGGTGAAAGACAACCTGACCATGGTCCGCGGGGATCACTCGTTCAAATTCGGCGGAGAGGTGTCGTACGAGAAGATCGTGCACGACACGCTTCTCGACAACTACGGCGTATTCAGCTTCAACGGCAGCAAGACCGGGAACCCCTACGCCGACTTCCTGCTGGGTCTGCCGGCGACGATGAGCCAGGATGCGCCGATCAGAAAGCTGGACAACGGAGCGTACCTGAGTGCGTTCGCTCAAGATGATTTCCGCATCCATCAGCGCGTGACGCTGAACCTTGGAATTCGCTACGACCTGCAGTTCCCCTACACCGATCCGCTGAACCGCAAGCTGGCGTTCGTGCCTGGCGCGAAGTCGCAGGTATCACCCACGGCGCTCGAAGGCTTGCTCTTCCCCGGCGATCCTGGCGTCAGCCGCGGCATCGTCAATACCGATCTGAACAACATCGCGCCGCGCCTCGGCATCGCGTGGGATCCGAAAGGCGATGGCCGGATGGCCGTGCGCGCCGGCGCCGGCGTGTTCTACGGCAGCATCACCGGCAACGAGTGGAACACGACCGCCGACAATCAGCCCTTTACTGTGCGTCAGTCATTCCCCACCGTCTTCACGCTGGCAGACCCGTACCGCAACCTGCCTGGCGGTGCCGCTCCGTTCCCGTTCAATTACGATCCGGCCAGTCCACGTTTCACGCTGCCGGCTCAGGTTTTCGGACCGTCGCTCGACTTCGTCTGGCCGTACACGTACCAGATGAACGTGACCGTCGAAAAAGAGATTCTCCGCAGCTTCAGCATGAGTGCTTCGTACGTTGGAGCGCTCGGCCGCAGGCTGCCGGCGAGCATCGACCGCAACTACCCGGTGTTCGGGCCCGGTGCAACGACCGCGAACGTCAACTCGCGCCGTCCGTATCAGCCGGGCGTCATCGGTCAGGCGCGCGTGCTCGAATCAATCTTCAACAGCGACTACCACGCGCTGCAACTCAGCGCCGAGCGGCGCGGAACCCGTTTCTCCGCGAAGGCCTATTACACGCTGGGGAAAGCGCTCGAGGACCTGGATTATCAGGGTGGCGGGCTGCCCGCCGTGCAGAACTCGAATCGAATCGACCTCGAGCGCGGACGGACATCCGCAGACCGCAGGCACAATTTCGTGCTGTCAGGGATTTGGAAGCTCGATTACTTGAGCAAATCCTCGCGGGTCGTCAAGGCACTGCTCAACGATTGGACGGTGTCGACGATCATCACGCTGCAAACGGGTGCGCCGCTCACGATCACTTCCGGGCAAGACAGGAACTTCGATGGTATCGCCAATACCGATCGCGCCGACATCATCGGCGATCCGAAGCTCGATAGCGGACGTCCTCGCGATGAATTGATCGAGCAGTGGTTCAACACGGCGGCCTTTGTGCAGCCGGCGATCGGTCTCGACGGCACCTCCGGGCGCAACATCATCGACGGTCCAGGCTATCGCAACGTCGATCTCGGTGTGTTCCGCGACATTCGTCTCGTCGGCCGTACGGTCTTTCAGTTCCGCCTCGAAGCGACGAATGTGCTCAATCTCGTCAATCTGCGAGATCCTGGGACGAGTCTGAACGCGCCGGCAACGTTTGGAAAGATTCGGGCGGCGCGCGATATGCGACGAATTCAGCTCGGCGCGCGCGTCTCGTTCTAATCGGCTATCGGCTTGCGGCTGTCGGCGTGCAGCGTGAATGGAGATATCAGCCGTTCGCCGCTTGGCTGACGGCCCGCTCGGCCTGCCAGAGATGCCGCCGTTGGTGCGCGGGGATCATTTTCAGCGACGCAAACATGTTGTATTTCAGACGCACATAGACCGGCCAGGGAATCTTGATCTCGTTGAGCGCCAGACCATCCGCCGTTTCGACGAGGTCAACGCGCGCTGCAGGTCTTCGAATTTGGCGAGGACCACGTCCTTTGAATGTCTTCGTAGGTCAGGTAATCCCAGGCGGACGTCACGAGCGGCCGATGATGATCGGGCAGAGGAACCGTCTGCGGGAATTCGCTCTTACTGCCGGTGACAGCGTAGACGTCAACGTTGTTCTTGTCTTCGGTGAGCGGCGGCAGCGACAGCGCGTCGCGGGGAATAACTTTTCGGGCGACCGCTGACACATGTTCGAACACGTCCCGAATGTCCAGCACACCAGACATCGTCGACAGCAGTTCGTTGATCGCCATGATCCCTTCGAGAACACGCGCCTGAAGCCGCAGAGCCTCATGGGGCCCATCGACACCTTCAACGGCGGCGAGGCAGGCTCGGTTTATCCAGGGCGCGTTGACTCTAGCATGATCCCCACTGGCACGAGGTCCTCCGCGTCATCGACGGTTGTCGCTGCCTGCAGCCTCTCGACGATCCCGTTGATCGCATCCAGCCTGACGCGTTCACCCGTCTTGAGCCGCTTCGTCGCGTGCTTGACGTTGGCGAGGGCCGGAAGTCCATACTCGCGGGCAATCGTCGATGCATGCGACAGCACGCCGCCAACTTCGACGATCACTCCGGAGGCGAGAGTAAACAGTGGTGTCCACGAAGGATCGGTCGCGGGCGCGACGAGGATGGCGCCCGGCCGCATCCGGTTGAAGTCGCCGGGATCGCGCACCACCACGACTTCCGCCTCGACACAGCCACCACTCACCGGGTGTCCCGTCAATTGGCTTTCGTCAGCCGACCGGCTGCTCACACCGGCGGTTCGGATCAACCGGGCCAGCTCCGACTCACGCATCAGCAACGGCATCTGTATCGAACGATATCTTGCAAGTTCGCGCGTTCTGAGCGCCGCCGCGGTGCGCAGAGTGTCCGGGCCGGCACTTGCCTTGATGACCGGCGCAATCTCGTCCAGATGCAGCAGGAAGTAGTCGTCTCGCGTGTCGATCCATCCACGCTCGACGAAGCGTTCGGCGAGCACGAGATGCCACTTCCTCATCGTCGCGAGCACGCGCACCATATCGGAGCGCACGCGCTCTCGCCACACGTAATACTGTTTGATGTTCTGTATCCCGCGACGCACGCGCGGCAGCGTTGTCCATCGCTGCCACGCCGACAATCGGTGGGTAAACGCGCTCCACGCCTCTGCGCTCTCGCGTTGCTGGCGTAGCGTGATTTCCGAAACGGTTCTCGCGACAGGATCTGTCACGTGTGCGCGAATCGCGCGTAACAGGGGCGACGGATCGTCACTATAGCGAGGCAGCGACCAATCCGACTCATAGTGGCCGCGATGTCCGTACGCCTCGAGAAAGCGCTTGAACTCGTTCAGGAACTCAGTTCCACCAAGGGCGATGCGAAACTGCAAGAGGTCGGATATCTCGTTCGAGAGAAACTCGACGACCGGCGGCTCGCGACGAGCCGTTTCTGCCAGCTCCATGAGATCGAACGCCTGCTGTGTGCTGACGGACCTTTCTCCCGTCGCAAGTTGTGGATACACCAACTGTTCAAAAGAAAATCCGACCTGGTCACAGACGTTGCGCACTGGCGTTTCGTGGAACACCACGCCTCCAAGCATCAACACCGTCTGCATGTGTTCGGGTCCTTCGCTGAGCCACCGCTCGACGGCCGCCCAGATTTCAGCATCCGACAGCTGCTGTGGATCCACTGCCGTCAATGCGTCGAGGCGAGCTCGGAACTTCGCGTCATGCTCGCGCACGACACGCGCCGCTCGAAGGTGGCGCCGTGCCATGCGAATGAGATGCGGGAGAGCCGACAGGCGCTCTCGGACCGGCACGCGCGCAGGCGTCTCGTCGCTCGGCTGAATGGCGTCCGCGTGACCCATGGATTTCAGCAACACCGCCGGTGATGTCCCGGTCACGGCGCACACGCGTCGCAGTTGCGAAAGGTTGAAGTACAGCCGCCCGTAAAACGTCTTCAGCATCGGGCCGAGCTCGGCCTCTGGCGCCGCCAGCCTACCCATGTATTGGCGTTCTGCGCGATTCAGCAGATCTTCGAAGGCAGAAAGTGCCTGCGGCGACGTGAGATCGGGCAGCACTTCGGCAAGATTGGCGCGCGTCCATTCGATTTCGTTCGTAGGCGTGCCTCCGGTTGTGACCGGACGCGACTGCACGATCCAGAACTGCCTGCCGTCGTGACACCATTCCACATCCTGCGGCGCATCGTAGTGGCGTTCGATGGCAACGAGGACAGCGGCGAGCTCGCGCAACTGAATGGGCGACAGCGAGAAGGTGGATGATGACCCATCGCTGGCCTTCTCGCCGCCGCGGCTCCAGATGAGTTCGAGGTCACGCTTGCGAACCACGAACTCGTCTGGATCGACCTGACCGCTGACGAGCGCCTCACCCACGCCCCACGATGCGTTGATCACGAGCTCGTCTTCCGAGCCCGTCAACGGATTTGCGGTGAACGCCACACCGGAGGCGAGCGGCTGAATCATTCGTTGAACGAGCACAGCGATCTGAATCGAGTCGGTTGACAGCCCTTTCGCGCGCCGGTATTCGAGCGCTTGTATCGTGTGCGCGGAAGCCTGGCATGCCGCGACTGCCTCGCCGACATCGACTCGACGAACGTTGAGGATGGTCTGATGGATTCCCGCGAACGACTGGCCACTGTCTTCGCCGATCCCTGACGAGCGCACCGCGAACAGCTCGCCGTCGGGCAATCCGTCGAACCATCGATGTTCGGAAATCGTCGTCAGATCGCCGGCGGTCGCCGTGGACAACACGACGAGGCCATCAGGCACTCGACATCCGGCCTGCTTCAACCGGGCACAGTTGTACGCCTTCGCGCCCGACAACGATTCGTCCACAGCCGTCAGCTGATCGAGCGGCACGATTCGGGGGCTGTTCCGTTGGTCCATGTTCTGGTTCCTCGCTGTCGGTCCTGGCCACGAACATGTGCAGCGCGCCGGCGCCGATGCGTCGAGGACGACGAAGATCGTCAACATGAAGCAGAGAAGGGCGAACCACACTTCAACCACGTGTCGCCTCGTCGGGCACTACTTCTCGGTTGGCTCTATTCGCCCGCTTCCGTTAGAGTGGCGTCCATGCCGGTCTCCAACAGCAGCGTCCAGGTCCTGGCCCCAACCGACGTGCTCGCGCAGTTGAACGCGCTCCGTTCGCGCCAGCCAGTGAAGTATTACGCGTTTTACTCCAGCCAACTAGGCGGCATTGTCACCGATCCCGCGCTCATGATCCTCCCGTTCGACGATCACATGGTGCACCGCGGCCATGGCATCTTCGACACCGCGGGCCTCGTGGACGGAAAGATCTACGACCTCGAGGCCCATCTCGATCGTTTTCTTCTCTCCGCCGAGCGATCCAGGCTCCGGCTGTCAGGCACCCGCGAAGAGATCCGCGACATCATCGTCAAGACAACCGCTGCGAGCGGCCGGCGCGATGGATCGATTCGTTATTGGCTCTCATCCGGACCGGGCAGCCTCGAGTTGACCCCGGCTGCGGCCGCGGAGCCCGGCTTCTTCGTGATGATCTTCGCCGGATTCTCGTACCCCGATCGGTGGTACACGGAAGGCCTGCGAGTAATGACGACGACGTATCCGATCAAGCCGCCGCTCTACGCCATCACGAAGACGACCAACTACTTGCCGAACGTCCTGATGCAGATGGAGGCGAAGGAAGGCGGGTTCGACAACGGAGTGTTCATCGACGAAAGCGGTCACGTCGGCGAAAGCTCCAACATGAATGTGGCGTTCGTGACCAAAGACAGCGTGCTCGCGCATCCGAAGTTCGATCACATCCTCTCCGGCTGCACGTCCCTTCGCCTCCTGGAGCTCGCGCCGCGGCTGAAAGGTCAGCAGCTGCTCGCAGGCGTGGAGGTTCGCGACATCCCCGTGGCCGAAGCACGCGAGTGCCGCGAGATGCTGCTCTTCGGCAGTTCCGTCAAAGTCGCGCCGATCGTTCAATGGGACCAACAGACGATCGGCGATGGCCGGCCCGGGCCGGTCGCCAGGGCACTGCTCCAGCTACTCGAGGAGGACATGCGGACGGGCGATCGCCTCACGCAGGTGCCCTATTGAGTCGCTGGAAGTAAGATCGAGCCATGTCGCCGTTCGCTCTGTCACTTGTCCTTGCGCTCGGTTTGGCCGCGCAGGAGTCGAAAGGCATTCCACGCGACTCGGTGGAGGTCGAGGCTCGAGGCTGTCTGAAGGGCCGGGTCTTCACCGCCACCGGCCGGCCTGGCGATGAAGGTGTCTCGCGCGGGCCCGACATCATCGGCCGCAGCTTTCGCGTCGCCGCCAAACGCAACGTCATGGATCTCGTCAAGCGCCACAATGGTCATCTCGTGGAGCTGGTCGGCATCGTTCGCAAATCCGCGCTCGGCGACGAAGGCACCGGCTTCAAGGTTGGGTCAAACACGCGCGTCGTCATCGGCGCGCGTGGCGGGGATCCGACAAGCATGAATGCGCGGACAACGGTGCCAGCTGTCGCGACGATGGATGTGACGGCCGTGCGTTTCGTCGCCGAGAGCTGCCCGGTTCAATAAGGCGCGCGCGACTGCGCGACCATGATCGCGCGGCGGCTCCGTCGCGTGGTTGGGCCGTTGCCACATGTGTCCTACCATGGTAGTACTATGGTATGAAAGTCGCCGTGTCGATCCCTGATGAGCTGTTCGAATCGGGAGAACAAGTGAGCAAGCGACTTGGTGTGTCCCGGAGCCGACTGTACGCGACGGCGCTCGCTGAATTCGTCGCAAAGAACCAAGGCCGGAAGGTCACCGAACGCTTGAATGCCATTTACGGAGCTGTCGACAGCCGATTACCGGCGGCCGTGAGGCGTCTCCAAAGCAAGTCGCTGCCCCGGGAGCCGTGGTAGTCGAGCGCGGCCAGGTCTGGTGGGCCGATCTAAGAGAGCCTGAAGGCTCCGGGCCTGGGTACAATCGGCCCGTGCTCGTCGTGCAAAGCGACGCGTTCAACCGGAGTCGTATCCGCACAGTGATTGCCGTCGTGCTGAGCACGAACGTGCTCCTCATCGACGCTCCAGGCAACGTGCTCCTGCCGGCCAAGGCAACCGGGCTACGCAGGGACTCGGTCGTAAATGTGTCTCAGCTCATTACCGTCGATCGGGACTTTCTTGGCGAGCTCGCTGGTCGAGTGCGAGGCCAGCTCCTCAAGGATGTCGACAGCGGCCTTCGGCTCGTTCTTGGCTTGTAGTCCAACCACTGGACAAGGTGCACCGTGTCAATCAGAGCTATCAAGCGTGTCGCGGAATCCCAGGCAACGCGTGAAGGCGCGGGCGTGAAGCTGCGTCGCGCGTTCGGCTTCGGCAACACGACGGATTTCGATCCGTTCCTCCTGCTCGATGATTTTCGAAACGACAATCCGGACGACTATCTCGCCGGATTTCCGTGGCATCCGCATCGCGGCATCGAGACCATCACCTACGTCCTGGCCGGCGCCGTCGAGCATGGTGACAGCCTTGGCAATCGCGGACGCATGGGACCTGGCGACCTGCAGTGGATGACGGCGGGACGCGGCATCCTACATCAGGAGATGCCGAAAGGCGACGCGCGCGGGCGCATGCACGGTTTCCAGCTCTGGGCAAACCTCCCCGCTTCGCTGAAAATGACCGCGCCTCGCTATCAGGACATCGCCGCGAACGATATTCCGGAGGTCACCGACGACGACGGCACCCATGTGCGGGTGATCTGCGGCGAGTTCTGGGGCAAGCATGGCCCAGTTGTCGGTGTCGCAGCTGATCCGCGATACCTCGATGTATCGGTGCCGGCAGGCCGGCGAAAGCGCCTCCCGGTTGACCGAACAAACCATGCGTTCGCTTACGTGTTCGCAGGGTCGGGGACGTTCCGCGACGCGTCGCAGCCGCTCGGCGTCGTCAACGAGCTGACCGGTACCATCGATCCGGCCAATGTGAACGAAACCGGCAACCGATCGCTCGTGCTGTTCGATCAGGGCGATGAAATCACCGTCCACGCCGGTGATGAAGGGATTCGATTCCTGCTCGTCTCCGGCAGGCCGATCAAAGAGCCGGTCGCGTGGTACGGCCCAATCGTGATGAACACGGATGTGGAGCTGCAGCAGGCGTTCAGCGAATTGCGCAGCGGCACGTTCATCAGGTAAGGGCCCGGCACCGCCGGCACACGCGCGTCGCTGAATGGCGCCCGACGCCGTCCTTCACGTTATGATCGTTGCACACGCAAGATGGGTAGCAACGAATCGCCGACAACAGTGCTGGATGCCGACGGCGATGCGTTCCGCGCGTTGCTGGCAGCTATCGTCGATTCCTCGGACGACGCGATCGTCAGTAAGA
>DASPWV010000141.1:0-6746 GCA_035637635.1 Vicinamibacterales bacterium
TTGCATTTGCGCTGGCAGCGCTCGTGTGGATCTGGATTCCCGAGACGAAAGGAAGAATCCTGCAATAGGGCGGGGCACAGCGTCGCGGAATCCCTCAGCCGGCCAAGGCCTCCTCCACCAGCGACGCCACTCGTTCCCCGATCGCCAGCGACGCGGTGAGGCCTGGTGAATCGATCCCCGCTGCCTGCACCAGGCGTGGAACATTCCCGTCGCGTCGAATCATGAAATCTGCGAATCCGGGATCCGCGGAGCCGCGGAGCTTGGCCCGAATCCCGCTGCCGCCGGGTTGAAGATCCGACAACTGAACCGAAGGAATCAGCCGACGTGTCGGTTCGAGGAACGCATCCAACGGAAGCCGGTCCCGCTCGTAGTCGTCCTTTTCCTCCTGGTAGCGCACCGTCGGCCCTACCAGTACAGTTCCGCGAGTGGTTCGCCGGACGCCGAAGGTATGGCCGGACGCACCAGCGACCGAATATACGAGGCCGCTGATGAGCGCACGTGCGCCGGGCGATAACTCTGTGTACTCGCCGCGGCATGGATGGATCCGGTATCGCTCGCCACCGATGAGCGCGCTGACTTCGTCGGCGTGAAGACCGGCGGCGTTGACAACGACTCGGGCGACGAATCGTTCCGCAGGGGTCGACAGCTCGATGCCATCCCGACGCGCCGCAGCGCCGACGAGCGGGGCGGCTCGCAGCAGATGCGCGCCGGCACCTTTGGCGCTGTCGATCATGGCGCGGATCAACGCCTCCTGCTCCACGATGCCGCTCGATGGGGACCAGAGCGCGGCGACAGCGCGCACATGCGGCTCGCGCGCGCGGACGAAGGCGCACTCGACGAGCCGCACGTCTTCGACGCCGCTGGCGAACGCCCGATCGCGGGTGCGTTCGAGCGCTCGAATCTCCACTTCGTCGCACGCGACGACGAGCTTGCCGCAGCGCGCGTAAGGAACACCGCGCGCTTCGCAGAATGAGTACAGGCGGTCACGCCCTTCGACACATAGGGTCGCTTTCAGGGATCCGGCTGGATAATCGATTCCCGCGTGGATCACGCCGCTATTGCGTGTGCTGGTTGCGTGCCCGAACCGTGGATACGCTTCGAGCACACACACCTCTCGTCGGCGCGAACCGACCGCATGCGCTGCTGCGAGACCGATGATTCCACCGCCGACGATGGCGACATCAATGGTTTCCACAGTGCTCCAGGCCTGATACAGCGTAATATGCCGGGTTTGCGAAAGGTGTCCGCAAAAGTCCAACGCCTCGAGGGTCTGCGGTCCGCGTGATCACCGTTCCTCTCGGTCATACCGGCTTGCGAGTGTCTCGGTTGTGCCTGGGGATGTTGTCGTACGGCAGCTCCGCGTGGGAGCCATGGGTGCTCGACGAGTCCGCCAGCCGGCCGTTCGTAAAACGCGCTCTCGACCTGGGCATCAATTTCTTCGACACGTCGGACATCTACTCGAACGGTCTGAGCGAGGAGATCCTCGGGCGGGCAGTCAGAGACTTCGCAGCGCGAGACGAGGTGGTCATCGCGACGAAGGTGTTCTTTCCGCTCGCCAACCATCCGAACGCCGGTGGCCTGTCACGCCGACATATCTTCGCGGCGATCGACGCATCGCTCCGGCGGCTGGGCACCGATTACATCGACCTGTATCAGATTCACCGGTACGATCCGGACACGCCAATCGAGGAAACGCTCGAAGCGCTGCACGATCTCGTGAAGGCCGGCAAAGCACGTTATCTTGGCGCATCCAGCATGTACGCGTGGCAGTTTGCGCGGATGCTCGCCGTGCAGCGGCAGCGCGGATGGGCGCGGTTCATCTCGATGCAGAACCACTACAACCTCGTGTATCGCGAGGAAGAGCGGGAAATGATTCCTCTCTGTCGTGCCGAGGGCGTCGGGGTCATTCCGTGGAGCCCGCTGGCGCGGGGCTTTCTCGCCGGCAACCGGCGACCCGGGCGCAACGATGCAACCACTCGTGAACAACATGACGATTATGGCCACGGCTTCTACTACACAGACGCAGACTACGAGATTGCCGCTCGCGTCGTCGATGTTGCGTCGAGATGCGGGGTGTTGCCGATACAGGTCGCACTCGCCTGGGTTCTGCGGCAGCCAGGCATCGTCGCTCCGATCGTCGGTGTAACAAAGCCCTCACAGCTGGAGCAGCTGGTCGAAGCGCTCGACCTACGACTCACTGACGACGACAGCCAGTATTTGGAGGAGCGCTACCAACCACACCGGGTGCTGGGGCACTCATGATGACGCCCTGGGTCGTGATACTTCAGCGGATGACCGCATGAGAGTCACGGACACTTTCAGGTTTGCCACGGCGATCGCCGGCGTCATTGTGACGATCCTGACAAGTGCTGAGAGCCGCGGCGTGCCGGCGCCGAACTTCGACGCCGATTCAACCGGGCAACAGAATCTGAACGCCTACCTTACGACCGCAGCGGAAATCAAATCGCGGCTTTACGAGACGCCACAGGCGCGCGTTCGCGTGCCGAGCACGGCCGGCCCACCTGTGGATTTGATGCTCCATCACGGCGGCGCCTACAGCTCGCGCGAACACGCGCGACTCGAAGGACGCGTCCGCGACGGCGCTGTGCTGATCCTGCTCGATTCGCATGCCGATCTCATGGATCAGGTCGGGCTGGCCCCGCGGCCGGCGACGCTCGAGGAGGCAGATCGCATCGAGTACGACATCGCCAGCCACATCGTGCCGTCGCTCGCCGATGGCCTGATCAACGAAATCGTTCACATCGGCAATCGCCGCCTCGATTGGGAGGGACGACTGCCCGCGCACGTGCCGCGGGTGCGCAAGATGTGGGTCATCCAGATCCGCGATGCGACGGGTGTAGAAGCCGCGGTCCTGCTCGACGGAGACCGTCCGACATCAGCCGATGCGCTCACGCGAATCCAGCCGCTCCTGGCGCGGCGTGAGAAATTGCTCGAGAGCGTTCTCGCACGAACACAGCCGTCGCTCGACCGTCGCCGGCGTTCGGCTGAAGGCTTGCGCGTCGTGGGCCTCCAACCGACGCCGGTGGTGGTTCGCACGACCTTTCCGGACGACTTGCCGGATTTCAGCGGCGACGCTCGCAGCCTGCTCCTCGACATTGACGAGGACTTTTTCGTGCTCCGTCCTGAAACGGAGCCGGCGGCCGAAGTCGATCGCGCGGAGGTTGCGCGCGATGTCGAGCAGACGATTGGCCGGCTGGTGGAGCGAGGCATTCGCCCGGGCAGCGTGAGCATCGCGCTCTCGCCTGGTTACACGCCGGAAGATCAAATGACGTATGTGACGGCGGCTCTGCTCGCGGCGCTGGAGCAGGGCGGCGTCTCACGATACGTCCGGCTTCCGGTCGATCGCGTGGCGCTGGAGATCAATGATCGGACCGGGGACAACTTGCCCGAGATCCAGATGGCGCGCGCGGCTGCGCAGGCAGTAGAACACGACGCAACGAGAATCTCCGAGGCGCTTGCGCTGTGCAGTGGAGTCATCGATCGCCATCACGTTGCTGCATCCGCGCAGCAGCGTCGTGGCTGGGCGAGAAGTCGGTTCGTCACAACCGGCAATCCTGAATGGCCATGGCAACCCTCTCCGGTTGTCGTTCAGCAGCGCGAGCTGAACGGCGTTGCCGAGGCCTACACCCTGCGCGCCATGCTGTTCGTCCAGCGCCAGCAATACAAAGACGCCCTTCAGGATCTCTTCACCGTGGACGAACACTACTCCGACGCATATCAGCCGGTTTCGATTCGACAGTTCTCGAAAGCCGCCGGATGGATCGTTGGACACGGATGGGAGCCGCGAACATCGCAACAACGAACCGGTCGCCTGCTCCAGGTGTTGGCCAGTCTGCTCCTCCGCGCGGGCGCGCTGGAACGCGAGCCGTTTTACCGCGCATGGACTGCGGGTCCGCGCGATCGGGCCAGCGAATTCCTTAGCGACGTCGCGGAGCTCGGGCAGTCAGACGCGATCGTCCGCCATACCAAACTGATGGAGAAGGACCGCGAGGCTCTCGCGGATGGTTCCGATGTCATGACGCGCATGCTGGCGTGGCTGTCCGCCACGCTCGAAACCGAACGGCGCGCGTTTCGTGCGCGCATGGGCGTGCGCTAAATCTGCTTGCACGCTCGCGGTCGCGAATGTCGCAGATTGTAAGTTCCGGTGACAGCGCTCCACACGGCTCTGCCATGTGCTATGTGTGTGCCTCCTGCGGCGCAGGCGTCGGCACAGGAGCAGGTCATGGAGGTGTTGAATGAAGGTCATCCCGGTGATCTTGGTGACATGTACGGTGCTGGCGGCGGCACCGGCGTACGCCCAAACGGACACGGGCGTGATTGAAGGTGTTGTCCGGGACGCAAGCGGAGGCGTCCTGCCCGGAGTGACAGTGGAGGTCGTCTCGCCCGCCCTGATCGAGCGTGCGCGATCGACAATCACGGAGAACACCGGCAACTACCGGTTCCTTCGCCTGCCCGTCGGTACCTATGCCGTCAGGTTCTCGCTTCCTGGATTCACTCCGGTCGAGCGCGGGAACGTCGTCATCAACTCCGGGTTCACCGCCACAATCAACGCCGAGCTCGCCGTTGGCACGCTGGAGGAGACGCTCACCGTCACCGGCGAATCGCCGCTGGTGGATGTGCGGACGACCACGAGTCAGTTCGTGATGACGAGCGACGTCATCAACACGCTTCCGAGCTCGCGCAACGTCATGGACATGGGCAAGTTCATGGTCGGGTTCTCTACCGGCACGCCGGAGGTCGGTGGATCGCAGTCGCAGCTTTATGGCAACGGCTGGCAGATTCACGGCAGCCGCGGCACCGATCGCATCTACATCAAGGACGGAATCCTCGCGGCGTCGTGGTTCGGCGGCGGCGACGCGCCGATGTCCTATGGCAGCACCGGCGCCAACGAGGAAGTGAACTATCAAACGACGGCGATCCCCGCCTCGATACCCATTGGCGGCATCGCGATGACCTTTGTCACCAAGAGCGGCGGCAATCAGTTCAGCAGCGACATCTTCGCGTCCGGATTCGTCAAAGGGATGCAGTCATCGAATCTCGACGAGGGGCTGCGCGCGCGCGGCGTGCGCGCGACGAGCGGCGGAACAAAAGGGTACGACCTCGACGGTTCGGTTGGCGGACCTATCAAGAAGGACAGAGTGTGGTGGTTCGGTTCCGCCCGATTGTGGTCGTACACGGAGCTGCTGGCCAATCAGTTCGCTCTCGATGGCTCTCAGATGGAGTCCTATATCCGCCGCGACGACGAGTTTGCCAAGGTGACGTGGCAGATGAATCGAAACAACAAGCTCACCGTGTCGGACGGCCGCGAGAACACGTACCGGCCGTATCGGCGACAAGGGGCGACGTTCGTGATGCCCGAGGCGGCAAACATCAACACCTACAACCCGGGCAACTTTTTTCTCATCGGCAGTTGGATGGCCACGCCGTCCAACGCGTGGATCTACGAGATACGGACCAACAAGCAGTACCTGATCACAAGAGAGCGATACCGGCCGGAAGTTGGGCCGAACGACGTCGCGCGCCTCGACATCGCGACCGATGTCTTGTCAGGAGCGCCCACCCGCATCCGCCAGGGCACGCCGGGTAACCGCAACCTGATCGCGGGTTCGATCACGCGCGTCGGCAACTGGGCGGGCAACCACGAGCTCAACACGGGGGCCCAATACGATTGGGGCGGCTACAGGACCACGCAGGAGTATCACGGCGACATCTTTCTGAGATTCCGCAACGGCGCGCCCGATTCCGTGGATCTCTTGAATACGCCGGTGGATTCCTATCCGAAGGGGCGTCAGGTCGGTTTATACGTGCAGGACCGGTGGATGATCGCCAATCGCGTCACGATCAACGCGGGCGCTCGCTACGATCACTTGCATTTATATCTGCCCGATCAGGTCGCTGCGGCCGGAACCTGGGTTCCGGAGCGCCGCGTGCCTGGCAGGGATGTGATCACGTGGCGAAGCCTGGTGCCGCGGCTGGGCGTCGCGTACGACCTCACCGGCAATGCCCACAGCGTGCTGAAGGGCAGCTTCAGCAAATACATGGGCAACGAGGGCGTGACGCTGGCCGAGACGCTCAATCCGATCTTCATGGCGACGAACCGCTGCTTCTGGACCGATCTAAACGGCGACCTGTACGCGCAGCCGAACGAGATCGACCGTTGCGCCGGCTTTACCGGCGGCGTGACCACGACCCTCGACCCGAACCTCCGGCGGCCATTCAACCGCGAGTACAGCGTCGGCATCGAACATCAGCTCGCCGCCAATCTCAGAATCTCGGTGATGGCCCACCGCCGCGAGCAGCGCGATCAGCGGACGACGAGAAATCTGGCCGTCCCGTATGAGAGCTACATTCCAGTTGTCATCACGAATCCGCTCACCAACCAGCCCCTGACGATTTTCAACCAGAATCCAGCGACTGCCGGGCGCCAGGACAACCTGCTGACGAACTCGTCGAAGCTCGATACGAATTACAACGGCATCGAGGTTTCGTTCATTCGCCGGTTTGCGGCCGGCTCTCAGCTGAGCGGCGGCTACCATTACGGCAACAATCGAGGCCGCATCGCGGCAGGAGAGCTCAACGATCCCAACAACGATATCTTCGTCGACGGCGCGGTGGGCAACGACGAGCCGCATCAGTTCAAGCTCGCGGGAAGCACGCAACTGCCGGGCAAGATCGCGTGGAGCGGTTCGTTCGCCGCCAACTCGGGACACCCGCGGGTGCGGCAG
>DASPWV010000142.1:0-4868 GCA_035637635.1 Vicinamibacterales bacterium
GAAAATGCGCCGCGCCGCTGGATCGAAAAAATCTCCCTGGCGTGCCTGTGGGCGCGCCCGCTGAACGGCGACCGCCAGCGTGTCCGACGCTGCACGAATTTTCGCAACGTCCTTCGTCACCTCGAACGGTGGGACTTCAGCCCTGAGCTTTCGCTCCAATGTCATGTACGAGTCGATGGCTTGCCGGAACTGTCGCAGCGCGAGCTCATCTGAAGGGTTGGAGGATTTCGCTGGCACGGTGCTCTGCAAAAGTGCCGATGGCGCAACTTCACCCGCAGCGGCGCTAATTGTGGCTACGGTCAGGATGAGCAGGACGCTGCAGATTTGCCGTGTCATTTCTCCCTCGTGTGAGGCGGACATCAAATCCCGCTCCTCCTAGCATTGCGAATGTCGTTCCACGATATCTTAAGCGTTCGATGCCGCCCATAAACTCGGTGTAACCGCAGCTCGTCGGTGAACGAACGGCATGCGATTCGTGAACACCGCTATAATCGTGCGCTCGTCTTCCCAAAGGGAAACATGGCCATAAACGTGCTGTTTTACGGCCTCGGGCCAATCGGCGCCGCTGTTGCCCGCCAGGTCGCGAGCCGTCAAGGCTTCAAGGTTGTCGGCGGCATCGACATCGACCCGGCCAAGTCCGGCCGCGATGTCGGCGATGTGATCGGGCTTGGCAAGAGACTCAATGTCCGTGTCGTCGACGATGCTGCTTTTGCGCTGAAATCGTCAAAGGCCGACGTTGTCGTCCTCTGCACAAGCTCCTCGCTGAAAAAGGTGTTGCCGCAAGTCGAGGCCGTTCTCGCTGCGCGTAAACCCATCGTCAGCACCACGGAGGAGCTCTCGTACCCCGTTGGAAAGAACCGCTCATTGGCGAAGCGCATCGACGACCTCGCGAAGAAGGCAAAGGTGGCGGTGCTCGGCACTGGCGTCAACCCGGGCTTCACGATGGACGCTCTGCCGATTATGTTGACCGGCGTGTGCGAACGCGTCGACAGCCTGCGTGTCGATCGGGTGCAGGACGCGCGCAGTCGCCGGCTGCCGTTTCAGTTGAAGATCGGAGCCGGGTTGACGACCGAGCAGTTTCAGCAGAAGGTCGACGACCACAGCGTGCGCCATGTCGGGCTGACCGAGTCGGTGACGATGATCGCGGATGCACTCGGATGGAAGCTGGACAAGATTACCGACGAGATTCAGCCGAAGATTGCCGGCTCGACCGTGCAGAGCGAGTATCTCGTGGTGGATGCGGGATACGTCTGCGGCATCATTCAGGACGGCGTCGGATGGAAGAACGGCAAGCCGCTCATCACGCTGCACATGGAAGCCTATCTCGGTGCGGCGGAAAGCTACGACGCCGTTACGATCGAGGGCAACCCCCGCATTCATCAGAAGATTAGCGGCGGCGTGCACGGCGATGTCGCAACAGCCTCGATCACAGTGAACTCGATTCCCAAAGTGCTGCAGTCCCCGCCTGGCCTCCGGACGATGCGAGACATGATGCTGCCGTCGTGGTTCAACGCGAGGTAACTCCTCGTTTCCTTTCCATTCACAGCCACGCTCCGTCTAAAGCCATAGCAACAGGTCGCGGCGGGCGAACGGGCCGCGCGGCCGCGGAGGGACACCATGCTCAGGGATCTGCGTCATGCCGTTCGCGTGCTTCTGCATGCGAGGGGATGGACCGCAGTCGTTGTCCATTGGTCTCTTTGCCCTGATGTCGTACAGCGTCGCGCGCCGCACCAACGAAATTGGCATTCGCATGGCACTTGGGGCCGAACAGCGTCGAGTGCTCGGCATGGTGCTGCGCGAATCGATGGTGCTCGTGGCCGTCGGGGTGATGGTCGGACTTGCCATTGCGCTGGCGGCGGGGCGGCTCGTCGCCAGTCAACTGTTTGGCGTCGCCGCAACCGATCCGGCGTCGATGGTGATTGCGATTGCGGTGATGGTGCTGGTAGCCGGCGCCGCTGGCTTCCTGCCGGCGCGGCGCGCCTTACGTGTGGATCCGATGCTGGCACTCCGGTACGAGTAGGCTCATCGTTAGGTGCGGTTGCGCTCGAGCTCACTACTCACTTGTCCTGTACGGTAATGTGTTGCGCATGCGAATCCGTAACATCGTTGCAATGGTCGCTGTTTTTGCGGCGTGCGCCCTGTACGTTGCTGCGCAAACACCGGCTCAGCCAGCCGCGCAGCCGCCTCGTCCGCCTCTGACGCTGACAACGCCGGCGTTTCCCGACGGCGATCCCATTCCCGCGAAGTACACGCAGGCAGGCGAGCAGGTTTCACCAGCGCTCAATTGGACGAACGTGCCGCCCAACACCGCGAGCTTCGTGCTGAACATGCGTGATCCTGACGTGGCGCGCAATCGCGGCACGGAGGATCAAGTGCACTGGGTGGTTTGGAACATTCCCGGAACCGCGACAGGGCTGCCCGAGGGCGTGCCACAGGGGGCCGATCGGTCGGATGGCAGCCACCAGATCAGCGCGAGCGGCCCGATGTATCGCGGCCCTGGTGCGCCCGCCAATGGTCCGATGCATCACTACACCTTCGAGCTCTTCGCGCTCGACACCAAGCTGGACGTGCAACCTGGCGCCGACGCGTGGGCGACGCGCACCGCCGTGTTCAACGCGATGCAAGGGCACGTGCTCGGCAAAGCCGTGTACGTTGGCCTCTTCCGCCGGCCGCAGTAACGACGAACCGCGATCGATACGACATCTGCCATGACGCTGCGTGACGCACTGCTCAGAGAGTTCGATCTCGAGCTGCCTTTCACGCGACGGTCGCTCGAGCGCGTTCCGATCGACAAGTTCGCCTGGAAGCCGCACGACAAGTCGATGACACTTGGCTGGCTCGCAACATTTCTCGCACTTTGTCCGAGCTGGGGCGTGATGACGATCGAGAAGAGCGAATTCGATCCGGCCGCGGCGTCTGGAGGACGACGGCCGGATTTGCCGGAGACGTCTGCCGCGTTGCTCGCGCTCTTCGACGACAACTACGGAAAGTTCCGCGCAGCGCTGGCGGGGACCACAGACGAGCATCTACTCGAAGACTGGACGCTGAAAGCGAAGGGTGAGGTCTGGTTCACGCGGCCTCGCTGGCTCGTACTTCGGGAGTACATCCTGAATCACATCGTCCATCATCGCGCGCAGCTCGGTGTGTACTTGCGGCTGCACGGCATTGCCGTGCCGGCGATTTACAACGACTCCGCTCATGAAAAAGGAGGTGTGTTCAGATAGCTCATGACATCCGCTTGAATTCGAAATCGCCGGTCTCGGTGCCGACTCTGAAGGTGCCGCGTACGACGTCTCTCTCCAATGTGCCTTCAATGACAAATCTCGCGGGCGTCCCGTTAGGTGCCTGGGTGTTTCCTTCGAGCTTGAACGCGGCCGTCTTCGGATCAAACGTCCCGTCCTCGATCGAGGAACGCTGCTCCAGTCCTTGACCGTGCCGCCAGATCGCAGTCCCGGAAACGGCCGATTTGCCGTCGAACGCGAGCTCCAGGAATACTTTTCCGTCGCTTCCCCACTTGCCGGAAAGCGAAGCCTTGCCCGTGTCGCTCGATTGCGTTGTGAGTCTCGGCGTTGAGGATCGAAGCGGAGCCAACTGCCACCCGGTGTTGAGCCACCGTCCGTTCTGTTGAACGAAAACTTCGGTCGCAACGCCCCGTTGCGTGTCGGTGTTGCCGTCCTTCGTCAGGTCCAATTCGTACGTCGTATAGAGAATCACGGTGTTGCCGTACGCCTGGAATTCAGTGCGTGGAAACTCGAGGCGTGTCAACTTCGCACCCGATCTTGCAAAGTCGCGTGACCCTTCGAGATTCGACGTGTGTGTGCCGAAGGTGTCCGAGTCGGGCTCGATCGTGATCAACTCAGGCGGCACCAGCTTCGACAGCGCATCAACGTCACCCGCGAACCATGCGCGCCATACCGCTTCGCGCGCCTTCAGCACCGCTGCCCGGTCCGACGTACCCATTTGTCGTCGCTGCGACATGAGGTGGCCAATTTCGTCAGGATGCAACGAGGTATTCGACGCCACCTGAATCCATCCCTTCGGACCTTTGTGGAAGACGTCGACAAGGGTCAGCTTCTGCGTGCCCTTCTGCGTACCGTTGACGACATCCAGATCCATGACGAAAGACGCAACCCCAACGTCGCCGTAGAACACGACATCGAAGTCGGAGAT
This sequence comes from Vicinamibacterales bacterium, assembly GCA_035637635.1. Classification (GTDB taxonomy): domain Bacteria; phylum Acidobacteriota; class Vicinamibacteria; order Vicinamibacterales; family UBA2999; genus DASPWV01. The sequence continues at coordinate 4,171 of DASPWV010000142.1, forward strand.
TTTGAAGCCGACCATCCCCTGGCCCTTCGGCGTTCCGGGCTCGAACGTCGCTTCGTTCATGTACCCGTCAACGCCGCGAATCACGTGCCCCGACCAGGGCGTAAAGCCCCGCCAATCTTTCCCATGAGTCGCCTCGAGCGTCTTGAGGTCCTTATCGACAAACGCCTGTGAGATCTTTTCGATCTCTGCTCGGATGGCGGCGGCGTCCGCCGATCTGTCAGGTGGGGTGCTTTGGCCGGAAAGCGTTGGCTGATTGAGGAGCACAAGCGGAAGACAGCCGATGAGGAATGCGAAATGGATGCGCATCGATCCACCTCCCGGGCGCGTGACGAATCAGAATACACGCGGCAGTCGCGAGTCTGTCTTATAGTTCGGCACAGAAGCAAGAGCTCAGGAGGGGCGTCGCAACGCAATGATGAATCTGTGGTCATCACGCGACGATGGACGGAATGCTCAAGGAGGTCGCCAAGAAACTCGGCGATGAGCCGGACCTCAAGTGACGTATCATGGCCGCCTCTCAAATGCGCACCATCAAAACACAATTCATCGTTCTGCTCCTGGCGGTCGTCCTGGTGCCGTCGCCAATGTCGGCACAGCCCCCGGCAACTCAGCCGTATCCGCTGCTGTTTGTTCACGGGTTTTGCGGGAGCGTAGAGGCCTGGACCACGATGACGACCGCCCTCCGTATGGGCAACCCC
>DASPWV010000143.1:0-3142 GCA_035637635.1 Vicinamibacterales bacterium
TCATGCAGTGCCGTCGGCAGTCGACGACCTCTCCGGTGAGCAGATTCGATGGTCGAAACAGGTTGTTTGGGGTGCAAGCCTGCTCGTTGGTGATTCCGCGTACATCAACATGTTTGCGTGGAAAGACAGCGTGCATTGGGCCGCGAACCTGCGGAGCCTCGTGTGGGGCGATTGCACGACCGCGAGGTGCAGTGACGTTGTCTCGGGCGACAACGTCGTGTGGGGCAACGCCGTCGAGAACGTCTTGTGGGGCAACTGCGCGGATGCCGACTGTCACGAGCTCGCATCCGGAACGAACGTCGTCTGGGGCAACAACGTGGTGTGGGGCAACAACGTGGTGTGGGGCAACGGCCGCGCTCGGGGCACCGTGATTTGGCGAGCGGATGGTTCGGTCCAACCGTACTGGGCGTCGAGCACGATATCGGGATTCTGGGTGGACTCGGTCGACTGGACCGCATCCGGAGTGAACGAGGACGACAACGTCGTGTGGGGCAACAGCGACAACGTGAATGTCGTGTGGGGAAATACCGTGGCTGATAACAACTTGGCGATCCTGGTCGGAGGCACTCAGTGATGGAGAAGTTTCCGTTTCGGCCCGAGAGTGAGACGGCGGTGCGGATGGGGGCGCCGAGCGTGCGGTCGGTCGCGCCCGTCACGGCGGTCACCGCGTCTGCGCCAGCGGACTGGCGTCAGGGGTTGCCGTTGATCGCATCCGGTGCGGCGACAATCCGGGAGCTTCAGCGTGAAGATGCGATTTCCCTCTTCGCCATGCTGGCCACCGAAGAAGTGGCGCGCTTTATTTCACCGCCTCCGACAACGCTCGATGGATTTGAAGCGTTCATCGCCTGGACGCATCAGGAACGTACCGCCGGGCGGCTCGTCTGCTTCGGCGTCGTGCCCACAGGTCTGACCGCTGCCGTCGGCATCATTCAGCTGCGCGCGCTCGACGCGGATTTCGGCCTCGCAGAATGGGGCTTTGCGATCGGCTCCCCCTTTTGGGGTACAGGCGCTTTTGTCGATGCGGCGGCAACGGTTGTGGACTTCGCCATCGATCGAGTGGGTGTTCACCGGCTCGAAGCGCGCGCCACGATCACGAACGGACGCGGCAACGGCGCGTTGCGAAAGATCGGCGCGAACACCGAAGGCGTTCTTCGGCGCTCGTTCTTCCGGCACGGTGAATATCACGACCAACTGCTCTGGTCGATTCTCGCGGACGAGTGGCGCGTGCACCGAATCGAGCGGCGCGAGCGGACGCACTGAAGCATTCGTCGCGACGAGCGCATTCGCAGTGGCGGCCCTTCAGGGCCGCCGACTACACTCCATCTATTGAACGTTTCCGACTTCGACTATTTCCTTCCCTCAGAACTCATCGCTCAAGAGCCGCCGCACGAGCGGGGCCAGTCGCGGCTGCTGTGGCTGGATCGAACGACGGGCCGCATCGCAGACCGGGAGTTTCGGCACCTTCCCGAGTTGCTTCGCGCTGGCGACGTGCTCGTCGTCAACGACACCCGTGTGTTTCCGGCGCGGCTTCTGGGGCGCCGGCTGCCGGGCGGCGGTGCCGTGGAATGTCTACTCGTGCGCCGCATTGAGACGACGGAGAATTCCGAGATCTGGGAAGCGCTCGTGCATCCGGGCCAGCGTCTCAAACGCGGCTCCGAGATGCAGTTCGAACGGGCCGGCCGACGCATCGACGGCGAGATTCTCGATCGCCATTTTCACGGCCGCCGAACCGTGCGTCTATGGTCCACCGGCTGCTCAGTTGAAGAAGCCGTCGAAGCCGTCGGACACGTTCCGCTGCCTCCCTATATCAAGCGAGATGATGTCGCGAGCGATCGTGAGCGGTATCAGACGGTGTATGCCACTGCGCGCGGGTCCATTGCCGCGCCGACCGCGGGCCTGCATTTCTCGCCGGCGCTCCTCGACGCGCTCGCCCGATGCGGCGTCGAGCGTGCGACGCTGACGCTGCATGTGGGCTACGGCACGTTTCAACCGGTGCGTGTGGCCACTGTCGAAGAGCACCAGATGGAACCTGAGGAGTACGACGTCACGGAAGAAACGGCGGCTGCCTTGTCGCGCGCCCTCTCCGAGAAGCGTCGCGTCGTCGCTGTCGGCACCACGACGACTCGCGCGCTCGAGTCGCTGAGGATTGCGAAAGACGAACAGGTGCTCCCCGGACGTGGTTTGACGAACCTCTTCATCTATCCGGGCTACGAGTTTCGTATCGTGTCGGGCCTCATCACCAATTTTCACCTGCCCCGCTCGTCTCTTCTGATGCTCGTTGCGGCGTTCGGCGGTCGAGAACGTGTCCTTGGCGCGTATCGCCACGCCGTTCACGAGCGATATCGGTTCTATAGTTATGGCGACGCCATGGTCGTGATTTGAAGATGAAACTCCCGTATGAAGAGTTCGATCTCAGCGGCATTCAGACGTACCCCCTCAAATCGCGCCAGAGCAGGGTGCGGATCGAGCAATTTGCGAAGCCGTACGCGCCCGGCAGCGGCGCTCGCGGCTTGTTCGATTCGCTGCCTGCCGTGTTGGCAGCATCCGATTTCAAGGATGCAATTGCAGCCATCAGGACCGCGCGACAAGCGGATCGCCCAATCATCTGGGGCATTGGCGCTCATGTGATCAAAACGGGACTCTCGCCCGTGTTGATCGATCTAATGGAACGCGGATTTGTTTCGGCGATTGCGACCAACGGAGCCGGAATTATTCACGACTTCGAAATCGCGCTCGCCGGCGCGACCTCCGAAGACGTGGAAGAAGCGCTTGGGCCAGGCCGGTTTGGGATGGCCGAGGAAACCGCAACGCTTCTGAACAAGGCCGTGGTCGACGGCGCGCGCGATGGAATGGGCTTTGGCCAGTCGGTGTGTCGCTTTCTCGGTGAAGGCCACCCGCAGTACGAGCGTTACAGCATTGCGGCCGCGGCGTGGAGACTCGGCGTTCCGCTGACCGTGCACGTCGCGCTCGGCACGGACATCGTCCACATGCATCCACTCGCCTCCGGCAGCGCAATCGGCGACACGAGCTTGCGCGACTTTCGATTCTTCACGTCGAGCGTCGCGCGGCTCGAGCGCGGCGTGTATCTCAATTGCGGGTCCGCGGTGATTCTTCCAGAGGTATTTCTGAAATCGGTCGCGCT
>DASPWV010000144.1:0-3658 GCA_035637635.1 Vicinamibacterales bacterium
TCCGCAGAAAACGGCCGCTCTGGGAGATCCCAAACGCGATCGCGCGCCTGATGGCGCCGGACGGAAGGCCAAGCTCGCTCGCGGCTCCGTACTTGAGTCGCGAAATCGCGTCGCGGATCGCGGCAGGACCGACGCCGACGAGGGGTGGATCCTGAGACGAGTACACGACCTCATAGATCTTTTTCGGCTCGAATCCCGCCGCCATCCGGACGGCTTTGCCGTCCTCGGTGAACTGCCATTGATCGCGCGGGATCGTGCGGCGCGCCCCTTCAACAGAGTCGCGCACCGTCAGAACAGTGGCCGGATCCGCCGGATCGGCGACGGCATAGGCGAGATGATCGCGGTCGGCCAGCGAAGCCTGCTTGACAGTTTCGGTAACGACGAAATCGCTTCGAACGAGGCCGCGGATCGGACGGCCGTCAGCCTCGCGTGCGATAGGCGCGTGCACGCGAACGAGCCCTTCGCGCATCGGTGGATCGAATTGCCAACCGACCCACAGGAGCGTGAAGCCTTGCTCGAGCAGAAAGCCGTCGCCCAACTGCTCCGCCGTCTGAGGATCGAGGCTGCCGGCTGCGCGGTTGAAGAAACCGAGCATTCCCTTGCCGCCGCGGTTCGACACTTCGTACAAGACCGTGCCGTTGCCCCGCGTCACGTCCTTCGGCCGAATCAGGTAGAAGTCGGACGAGAACTCCACTTTGCCGGCCGCATTCCTGGGCGCCTTGCCGATGTCCGTGATGATTTGATTGACGTCGTTTACCGGATCGACGGCAAAGGAAATGGTGCCGGACAATTTCTCGTATGGGCCGGCGCTGCCGAACGATTTGCCCGCGAGCACGTCCGCACGGGACTTCACGTCGATGCGAACGACCTCGGCACGAACCGGTGCCGCCGCAGTCAAGAGGATGAGCGCGGCTATCGAGACCCCGCAGATCATCTTGGCCGTCATTTTCTGGTTTTTGTTCTTCGTTCTTGGTTCTTCGTTCTTAGTTCCTTAAGTCTTCCGCAACGCATCCGCAATATTCGTCAGCGCCAGCTCCACGAGCTTCCGCGAGGTCGCGATGTTCATGCGCATGTGGCCTTCGCCGCCACGGCCGTACGCGGAGCCGCGGTTCATGTGGACCTTTGCGTTCTTCACGAACCACTGCTCCATCATGCTCTCGGCCGTCGCGGGCGCGCCTGACGCATTCCTGCGATTCGCCTCTTCAGCCATGGCTTTCACGCCAATCCGCGCGCTCAGCGCACTCACGTCCAGCCAGGCGAGATACGTGCCCTGCGGCTTGACGTACTTGATGAGCGGGATGTTGTCTTTGATGAACTTCTGGACGAATTCGTGATTGCCCTCGATGTAGGTCACCACCTGATTCAGCCACTCTTCGCCGTCGGTATACGCGCCCTGGCTCGCAATCAGGCCCATCGTCGTCAGATCCGCCCGGTGATTGGTTTTGATTCGCGCCATGTAGTCCGCGTTATCCGAGAAGTACCAGCCGCACTTCCACGCCGCGAGACCGAACGATTTGCTCGCCGCCTTGAACGTAATGGAGTTGTTGACGATGTCCTTGTCTGGAAGGCTGCTGAACGGCGTGTACTTGTGGCCGCTTGTGACGAAGTCGCAGTGGATCTCGTCGGCGAGCACCACGACGCGCCGCTTGAGACAGATCTCGCCGAGCTTCGTCAGATCCTCAGCCGACCAGCAATTGCCTGTCGGGTTCTGTGGATTGCACAGAATGAAGGTGTTGGTATCGTGGCTGATCCGACGCTCGAAGTCGTCGAAGTCGATCGAGTAGCGGCCCTCGACGAGCCTGAGCAGGCTTTCTTCGGGCTTGCAGCCGACAAAAGAAATGTCGCTGTAGAAACCGTCGTACGTCGGCGTCAACAGGAGGACCTTGCTGCCTCGCGGCGAAAACGTCTGGAGCGCCGAAACAAGACCCGGGTGAACGCCTGTTGCCATGACGACTGAACCGGGATCGACATTCAGGCCATAGCGGCGCTTGTTCCACGCGACGACCGTTTCGACGAAGGGCCGCGGCGTGTCGAGATAGCCCCAGTTTTCATGCTGCATCCGATCCGTCAACGCTTTGGTGACAGCCGGCGCCACGCGGAAATCCATGTCCGCGACGCCCATCCCGACGGCGATGCTGCCCTTGCCGTAGGCGGCGATCTGCCGATCCCATTTCACCGAGTTCGTGCCGACCCGGTTGTAAACGGTATCGAAATCGTACTTCCCAGTGGGCGGCGCGAGGGCCGCGCTCGCCGCCGCGGCTGCCGCCGGCGTCCCTCCCGCAATGGCGCCGGCGACGGCAGTGAGACCGGCGTTTTTCAGAAACGCGCGACGATCGACCCCGTGAAGGTGTGGCATGGGCACCCCCGTTCGACTGTGTACGGCAGACATTACCACCCTTTCCGATGCCTCGCACCCAGCTCGGCTATGATGCGCGAAGTCCATTGGCACAGACCGGCATTCACTCAGTTGCGCCGCTACTCGCCCTCGTGTTCGTCACGGTGTTTGCCATCGTCGCGCTCATCGCCTTCCGTTTACTGGCCAGGCGAACGCCCGATGCGCCGGCATCCTCCACCTGGAACGTCAATCTGAACCCGACGCCTGCTGTCTCGAACGCGGTGGTTGATCTCGATAACGTCGTCGTCAACATCAGGATCAACGAGCCGTTCACTCTGACCTTCAGCGATGCGCACGTTCAACGAGCGGTCGATACGGTTCGTCAAGGCCTGCCCATCGCCGACGCGGCACGGGCAGTTTATCCGGACTACGAACAGCTGAACGAGATCGCGAAGACCGCCCTTCACGCTGCGCTGGAGCAGATGGCTAAGCAACACTGACGCTCCTTGACAGGGAACTGCCCGAGAGTCAGAGTTAGTTGTTTGCTCGCTGGGCGCCGATGCTAAGCGAGTCTGACTTGCCTCGTGAGGCTGTGTTTTAATGCGCCGACACCTCGCCGTCTTCCTGCTCATCATCGTTGGCGCGTCGTGCCGCACGGGTGGCAACGCCTCTGCGCCGCGAGTTGCGACAACGCCTCCCGCTCCGTCTGCGCCGGCCGGCGGGGGATCGGCGCCGATCGTTCAGCCTGGCGCGCCAGGGCAAGCGCCGCGCGTGATTGCGCCAGGCACCGCCGCCGCGCTCCCGCAGCCCACCTACACCGACGCCGACGTGAAGTTCATGCAGGGCATGATCGCGCACCACCTGCAGGCCATCGACATGGTCAATCTGCTCAAGACACGCACCGCCAGCGACGACATGAAGAAGCTCGGACTCAGAATGGAGCTCTCGCAGGCGGACGAGATCAAGATGATGCAGCGCTGGCTCGAGGTGCGCGGTCAGGAAGTGCCGGGACCGCACGCGCATCACACCGGGATGATGATGCCGGGCATGTTGACCGCAGAGGAAATGGCGCGTCTCGAAGCCGCGAAGGGCACCGAGTTCGATCGGCTGTTCCTGCAGGGCATGATCAAGCACCATGGCGGCGCGCTCATCATGGTGGACGATCTGTTCAAGACGCCGGGCGCCGGCCAGGATTCCGACATCTACGCCTTTGCGTCCGACGTCGTGGCCGATCAGCGTATGGAAATCGACCGCATGGCCGCAATGCTGAATGCACTGCCGAAGGAGCGTTAGAAATGAGAGCCGTCGTTACGAGATTCCTGG
>DASPWV010000145.1:0-8213 GCA_035637635.1 Vicinamibacterales bacterium
GCCTGATGCTCGAGCACCATCAACGCGACGACGTCGCTGTAAGGCGTCGGATACCCGCGTAAATCGAAAAGCCCTTCAACAGAGCGCGGCGCCAGCGCAGGTTTGGGCCCCGAGGGCGGCAGCTTCGGTTGAACGAGCTCCACGTTGCCCATCTGGCGCGCCGGGACGCGAGCGCCTGTGACATACCAGCCACCCCAGCGTTCGGCAATTGGTGTGCGGTGGTCGACGGGACCGCCGTTGGCGTAATCGTTGTCGCTCTGTCTGGGCAGCGTGGTGAGCACAAATGGACCAGGCACGGCCAGCGTGTCCCACGAGAGATGACACGCGAGACACTTCTCGTTTCGCACGAGCCGAGGGGCAGGCGTCGCTGCCTGCGTGAGGCTATAGAAGATGGTGCCCTGTCGCGGATCTTGCGCGGCGACCTCGAGCACTTCACCACCGCGCACGAAGCCCACGGCGAGCCGATCGGTGAAGAACACCGCGCGCGGATTCTGCCGGTTGATGAATCGAGCCTGGAAGCTGGTTTCGGAGAAGACGAGCAACTGCGACTCGATCGGAACCTGCAAAGCGCTCAGCAGCGAACGGAGGTACCCGCTGACCGGATCGAACTCGAGGTGCGCGGCGCCCCGTTCGAGTCTCTCGTTGAGCTCGGATACAGGTGTCGCAACCGCGCCGTCGGTGTATCGAATCGCTGGATGATCGCGAGACGCGCCAAACGCATCCGCCCGCTGCGCGGCGCCGCCTGCACTTAGCGCCGCGGCGGCTACAAGCATGGCCGCTGCAGTGATTGCGATGCGAGTCATTTGGATTTCGGAAGTTTGTAAAGGAGCGCTGTGCACCAACTCGAACAATTTCCCGCGATTTTCTCGCTCACGTCCGGCTCCCAATCGGGAATCGCAAACGTATTCAGCACGATTCGCGTACCGGGATTCAGCTTCAGCATCTTGGGCTTCAACTGCTCCAGATTTCGCGGCAGCAAAAACAGGGCGAGCACCGTGGCCTCGGAAAAATCTGCTTCGAACATGTCGCCCTGTACGAACGTGGCTTTTTCGCTGACGCCAGCCTCCGCCGCCAGCTGCCGCGAAAGGGCCACCATCTCGGGATTGAATTCGACGCCGAGCGCGCGTGCGCCGCGCCTGGCAGCGGCAATCACCATCCTGCCGTCGCCGGAGCCAAGGTCGACGACAAAGTCCGCCGGCGTCAGCTGCGCGAGATCGAGCATCTTCTCGATAAGCTCAGGCGGCGTCGGAACCCAGATGACGTCCTTGCCCTCCTGACCGACCTCTGGAACGTAGCGTTGCTGCGCGCCCGGAAGGGCTCCGCAGACAAGCGTGAGAGCGAGCACGGTCAAGTACTTGCGCACCGTGCGTCCGGTGATCCCGATCACTCAGACCGCAGTATATCGGTACGCTAGAGTGGCGAAGAACATGTGGCCACGCCGGATCGCGGTGCTGCTCATTCTCCCTGCCGGACTCGCGGTCGCCGCGGTGCCATCGACAACTTTACCGGTGGCTTTCGCGTCTGCAGAACCCGAGTGCACGGCGCGCGTGACGGATCTCGGCGACCGCACGATCCAGTGGTTACCGGGACCGGCTGCCGACGTCGATGCGCTCGATCAATGGTGCCGGGCCGTTGGTCCACCCGTTTACATTCCAACCCCCTCCAGCGTTGACGGCAATCTGCCGCCGCCTGTCGAAGCCTTGACAGTCCTCACCTGGAACGCGCATCTGGCCGAAGGGCGGCTGGACGAACTCGTACGCGCACTGCGGGACGGCCGGTTCACCAACGGAGCTCCGGTCACGCACTTCGTGTTGCTCGTGCAGGAACTTTTCAGGCGCGCGGATGTGGTGCCCGCGTTTCTGCCAGGGGCGCGCAGCGCATTCGCGATTCGGGCGCGCGCCGTAGAGTCTCCGGATGTGAACGAGTATGCGCGGGAGCTGGGCCTCTCGGTACTCTACGTCCCGTCGATGCGCAACGGTGCCGAGCTGTTCGAAGACCGAGGGAATGCGATCGTCTCGACCGAGCCGCTGTCGCAGCCGATTGCTCTCGAGTTGCCGTTCGAGCGTCAGCGCCGGGTGACGATCGGAGCCGCGATCGATGTCATGCGGCACGGCGTGCGCTCGACGCTTCGCATCGTTGATGCCCACCTCGAGCCGCTGAGCTCACCGCGATCGCTGTGGGTCTTTCGCAATCCGCGCGAACGTCAGATCGCCGCGATTCTGGACTTTCTGTCCGGATCGCGTTTCGAAGACGACGTCGCGTGGGCGGGAACGGTGCTCGGCGGTGATTTCAACACCATTCAGGGCGGCATCGACGAGCAGACGTATCGCGACGCACGCGCGTGGGGCACGAGCACCGTCGACGAGGATCGACGCGGCACGCATTACATGGGTCGTCTCGACTATCTGTTTTTCCGCTTGCCGGATGGATGGATTGGCACCACCAAGCGACTTGCCGAAAAGTTTGGCTCCGATCATCATCCCGTGCTGGGAACTATGAGGCCTGCGGCAGGCGATCGGTAGCGCGTGAGAAGCGGAGCGCGGCCCGTCGTGGCTCTCTTCGCCGCGGTGCTTGCGGTTTACGCGCCGGCGCTGACCTATTCCCCGCCGTCTCTCCACGAAGCCGAAGCCCTGTTCGGCCTGCACGCCCATGCGATCGCGTCAACGGCGCACGATCTCGATGGCCGCTTCCTGCCGCTCTACTTCCAGATGCAGCCCATTGGCGACAACGTGTGGTTTCACCCGGCGATTGTCTACTTCACAGCGCTGTTTTTTCAGGTGTTGCCGTTCTCGGAGTGGGCCATTCGCTTCCCGTCCACCGTCGTCGCCGCCATCGATGTCGTCCTGCTCTATTTGATTGCCGCTCGCTTCTTCAAAGAACGGTGGCAAGCCGTGCTGGCAGCGACACTGCTCGCCATGACGCCCGCGCATTTTGTGAACGGCCGCATCGCGACGGATTACGTGTATCCGATTCCGTTTGTGCTCGGATGGATGCTCTGCCTGTTGTCGTATCTCGAGAAGCGCCGGACGTCCGTCTTGTTTCTCGGCGGCACAATACTGGGCGTCGGATTCTACAGCTACATCGCTTCGGTCATCATGATGCCGCTGTACCTCGTGTTCACGTGGCTCATGTTGTTCTTGTCAATCGAAAAGCCCGCACGGCCCTGCCTGATTGCCACCGCCGGATTCGCGTGGCCGCTCACGCTGCTGCCGCTCTGGTTCTACTCGCATCCGGAAATGCTGTCTCAGACGCTCGCACGCTACGGCGTACCGGAGGCCGATCTCCTCGTCGACTTTGGCAACAAGCCGCTCGCGGACATCCTGGAAGAATTGCGGAGGCCGCTTCGGTTTACCGGCCTCACCGGGCGGGTCTCCTTGTACTGGTACTTCTTCGATCCGTCTTTTCTGTTCCTCACGGGCGGCTACGCCAACATGGTGAACTCCACCAGGCGAGTCGGCGTGTTCCTCTTTCCATTTTTCGTCCTGTTGCCCGTTGGACTCTGGCGTGTCGCGTCAGAATTGAAGCGGCCGCTGAACGTCCTGCTGCTCCTCGGCTTCTTCACGGCGCCATTGGCAGCGTGTCTCGTGGTGCCGGAGCCGTACGCCATCGATCGTGAAATGACGATCCTTCCGTTTGGCGTGCTCCTGGCGACGGCGGGCATCGCGTCACTCTGGGACAGCGGCGCTCGCTGGCGAAGGGCCGCGCGAGCGCTCGTCGTGATCGCCGTCTGTCATTTTGGCTTCCTGCTCTTCGACTATTTCGGCGAGTACCGGGGCCGAGCCGCGCCCTGGTTCAACAGGAATCATCCCGGCGCGATCGCGGAGATTCTGAAGCGCGAGACGGACGAGGACTCACGTCCGATCTATTTGAGCCGAAGCCGCGACGATCGCTACATCGAGGTGTACTGGCGTCTGGCGCTTGAAAAACACCGGCGGCAGGCGCTCCTGAAGCGCACCGTCTACTACGAGGACCGCACCTTCGATCTGACCGCGGTGCCCGCGGGAAGTCTGCTCTTGAGCAGCACAGAGGATTCGCGCGTGAACGCGCTCGTGGCTGAAGGCGCTCTCCATCGTCTTGTGCAGATCCCGGAGCCATCAGCCGAGCCGTATTTCTCGATTCTGCAGAAATAGCTACGCGCTGCCGATGAGGATTCCGGAGATGAACACGAGCACGCCGCCGACGACCACCTGAAACGTCGCCTGCAGCAGCGGTGTGTCCATGAAGCGATACCGAATCCAGGAGATCACGGCGAGCTCGAGCGCCACGACGGCGACGGCAATGGCCATCGCGACGCCGAAGTTTGGAATGAGAAACGGCAGCGTGTGACCGATGCCGCCGACCGTTGTCATCAGTCCGCAAATTGCGCCGCGAAGTGTCGGCTGTCCACGACCGGTCAGCGATCCGTCGTCGGACAACGCTTCAGCAAATCCCATGGAGATGCCTGCCCCGACTGAGGCAGCAACGCCTACGAGAAATGCGTCCCAGCTGTCGCGCGTCGCAAAAGCCGCCGCAAAGAGCGGCGCGAGGGTCGACACCGAGCCGTCCATCAACCCGGCAAGCGCAGGCTGCACGATCTGCAGAACGAACAACCGGCGCTTGGTTTCATCCTCTTCGTGGCGGACCTCCTCGGGAAGGAGCTCCCGATCCAGCGTCTCGGCCGTCGCCACATGCTTGCGTTCTTCGAGCGCAAGGTCGGAGAGCAGCTGACGAATTTTCGCATCCGTGACGCGACCCGCCGCGCGCTCGTAGAAGCGGCGCACTTCGAGCTCCATCGCTTCGACGGTGCCGCGCGCGGCATCAACGCGCAGCGGATGCGTCAGCCACACGGCCGGCCGCTGGACGAACCCTTTGACGTCGTGACGACGGATGAGCGGGATGTGCTCGCCGAAGCGTTCGCGATAGAGATCGATGAGCCGTCGCCGGTGACCCGATTCTTCGCCGCGCATCGTCTCGAACCATTGTGCGGTTGCCGGAAAATGATCGCGAAAGCCCTCGACGTAGTCCGCGTAGATGCGCTCGTGCTCTTCCTCGAGGGAAATGGCCAGCGCGAGAATCTCGCGCTCGGTCAGGTCTTTGAAGGCTTTCGTCATGTGCGATCGGGCCCGCGACCATAGTACTCTCCCAGCATGCAACTCGGGATAATTGGCCTCGGACGTATGGGCGGCAACATGGCGCGTCGTCTGATACGACACGGCCACGATGTCGCAGGGTTTGCTCCTGAAGAAAACGCGCGGCAGGCGCTCGCCGCCGAGGGACTGCGTCCCGCGGCTTCCGTGCAGAAGCTCACGGAGCTCGTCGCGGCACCACGCGCCATCTGGCTCATGGTCCCCGATCAAGCCGTGGACGATGTCCTCGGATCGCTCGTCGGGCATCTCAGTGCCGGCGACGTTGTCATTGACGGCGGTAACTCGAACTTCAAGGACGACATCCGCCGGGCGCGCGAGCTGGCTGCTCGCGGGATCGATTTTGTCGACGTCGGGACGAGTGGCGGCGTCTGGGGCCTCGAGCGCGGCTACTGTCTGATGGTGGGCGGCCCCGACGCAGCCGTCGCGCGGCTCGAGCCTGTCTTCAGTGCGCTTGCGCCAGGCGTCGAGGCGGCGCCTCGCCTGGCCGCGAGCAAAGGGCCCATCCGATCCGCTGAACGCGGGTATCTGCACTGTGGACCAACCGGCGCCGGGCACTTCGTGAAGATGGTGCACAACGCCATCGAATACGGACTGATGGCGGCATATGCCGAAGGCTTCAACGTGCTTCGACATGCTCCCTTCGAGCTCGATATGGCGGACGTCGCGGAGCTGTGGCGTCGCGGCAGCGTTGTCGGTTCATGGTTGCTGGATCTGACCGCGGCGGCTCTGGCCCAGGATCCCCGTCTTGGAGCGTTCGAGGGTCGCGTTGGCGATTCAGGGGAGGGGCGCTGGACGGCGCACACCGCCATCGATGCGGCCGTGCCAATACCGGTGATCGCGGCTGCGCTGTTCTCGCGTTTCACCTCCCGCGGCGAAGACGACTTTGCCAATCGACTGCTCTCCGCCATGCGCGCGCAGTTCGGAGGTCATCAGGAGCCAAAGGCATGACAGGCCATCGGCGAACGGCGATCGGCCGTCGGCAATCGCCTGCGACTGCTGCCGTACGATCCTGCCCCGGCTTGCGGCTTGTGCTTTGAGGCTTGTGCTGTCGGCCAGGACTCAAGACCCAAGCCGCAAGACCCAAGACGGGCGATAGCGCGAAACGTCAGAGCGGCCGCCACCTCTTTCCTTCGCGTGTAAGCAGCGCATCGGCCTCGGGCGGTCCTTCAGTACCGGCATCGTATCGGGCGAGCGGACAGTGCCCTTCCGACCACCCCTGCAGAATCTGATCGACGATGGCCCAGCCCGCTTCGATCATGTCCGCGCGCTTGAACAGGCTTCGGTCGCCGGTCATCGCGTCGTACAACAAGGTCTCGTACCCGGTCTGCCGTTCGACGCCGAAGTAATCCGCGTAGTTGAAGCGCATGTCGACGGGGCTCGAGGTAATCTCCGGACCGGGTACCTTGGCCGACAGTCGCAGTTTGATCGATTCTTCGGGCTGGATCGAAATCACGAGCTGATTCGATTCGGGCGCCGCCATCGACGCCTGTCGGAAAAGCGCCAGCGGCGGCTGCTTGAATTCGATAACCACCTCGCTCTTTCTCTTCTTGAGCCGCTTGCCCGTGCGCAGATAAAAGGGCACGCCGGCCCACCGCCAGTTGTCCACCGAGAGGCGAAACGCCGCATAGGTTTCGACGCGCGATCGCGTGCTGACACGCGGCTCCTCGCGATAGCCGTGCACCGGCACACCGTCAATCAGGCCGCTTTCATATTGCGCCCGCACGGACGACACGCCACAGTCTCTGATTGAGAGCGGCTCGATGGCCTCGAGCACCTTCACCTGTTCGTTGTGGAGCGCGTCGGCCGTGAGCGAGCTGGGCGGCTCCATTGCCGTCAACGTGAGGATCTGAAAAAGATGGTTCGGCACCATGTCGCGCAGCGCCCCCGTCTGCTCGTAGTAGGCGCCTCTCATTTCCACGCCGAGGGTTTCGGCCACGGTGATCTGCACGTGATCGATGTAGCGGCGATTCCAGACCGGCTCGAAGATGCCGTTGCCAAACCGGAACACGATGATGTTCTGAACCGTCTCCTTTCCGAGGTAGTGATCGATCCGATAGATCTGCTTCTCCCTCATGATGGCGCGCAGCCGCTGATTGAGCTCGCGCGCGGTGCCGAGACCGGTGCCGAACGGCTTCTCCACGATCAAGCGGCGCCAGGTGCCGTCCGTTTCTTTGAGGAGGTCGCGCGCGGCCAGCCGCTCCGCGACATTGAGAAACTGCTCGGGAATGGTCGCCAGGTAGAAGAGATAGTTGCGCGTCTCGACCGAGCCGAGCGCTTCCACCAATTGATCCCACGCGCGCTCATCGTCGAAATCGCCGCGAATGTATTTGAAGCGCTGAATCACCCGGTTGAGCGCCGGCCCGTTCAGCGTCTTGCCCTCCGCGTCACCGATCGATTCGCGAAACTTGCTGAGCAGCTCGTCGAGCCCGCCTTCCGAGCGCGCCATGCCGACCACTGCGAATCGGTCGGACAATAGACCCTGCTCGGACAGGTTGTAGAGCGCGGGCATGAGCAGCCGCTGTGTGAGATCGCCGCTGGCGCCGAAGATCACCAGCGTGCATGGCTCGGTCGGTACGAGCGCTGAACTCGATTCGGGTACGGGAGCAGACACATGGAGACTTTACTCCGGCTCCGCTGTTTGCCGTCATCTTGACGGTTGCGCTGCTTCAAATTCGCGCGTCTAACGCGGCGCAAGCGGCAATTCCGCAAATTCTGCATTCGTTGATTTGTAAACGCGAATTCGAAGCCGTCCCCCTGCAAAGTCTTCGCGGTCTCTGGCCGAGAACACCACCGCGCCTTCGGTTGGAGTTCCCGTGCCTTCGTACAAGAGGTGCACAGCCGCGCCGGGTTTGTCGTCCACCGTCCGATTGATCCAGATCGCGAGAACGTCGTCTTCGCGTTGTTTTGGAATTCCAACCTGATAGGTCAATCGACTTCTCACCTGGTCGTATTCAGCACGCATCGTGGCGAGAGCTCCGGCCTTGTCCACAAACGTATTCTGCAGCGCGCGCGGCGCTGGAGCCTTGCCGTCGACGAGCGGCGGCGTGCTGAACGGCGCGCGCCGGACCTTCAGCGTCTGTTCCATGC
>DASPWV010000146.1:0-3548 GCA_035637635.1 Vicinamibacterales bacterium
GTCGCAACGATCGCGTCGCCGCACTGCCGCCACCGACGTCTTTGCCCTCGGCACAGCCGCCCCCTACGCCATCGACGGCTGTCGCCGCGGTTCCAACCCCGGCGCCGACCGCGACGAGCGTTCCTGCCCAAGTCTCGCCGCCGGAGCCTCCGTCAGCGCCGACGCCCCCGAAGCCCGCGGCACCGCCGCCGTCCCGAGCGGAGCCGAAGGAGCCACCGTCTGCCACGGAGCAGCGCGAAAACGAGCGCAAAGCAGCAGCAGGGTCGGCTGAACAGGACGAAGCCGCCATCAGGCGCGTGATGACGACGTACGCCCGCGCCATCGAAACCAAGGACCTTGCGCTGTTTCGATCGATCAAACCCAACCTGTCGCGCGAAGAAGAGCGCCGATTGCAGGAAGGCTTCAAGGCCGTCACGTCACAACGCGTCGAGGTCTCCGTTGCATCGATCGACGTGCATGGCGACACGGCGTCAGTCGTCCTCAAACGACGCGACACGATTCAAGCTGGTGGACGGCAGCAAACGACGCAAACGCAGCAGACGATGCGGCTCTCACGCGCGGCGAGCGGTTGGGTGATCGTGGAAATCCGCTGACGAAGGCGCCGAAGGGAACCGAAGGCGCCGCCGGACTTGTGACCGAAGGGCCTTTCAGTTCAGGAGGGGAGATGCTTCCACGGTTGGTCCTCGCGATGCTCTGTGTCGGCGGCCTCGCGCAAACGGCGAGTGCGCAGGAGCCTTACAATCTCATCGCTCCAGTTACCAATCTCGCCACGCTCTTTACCGATTTATTCGGGCCAAGAGGGCTCGTTGTCGACAGCGAGGCGACGCTGCCCAACGAGCAACCGCACACCGCCCATTTTGCGAGCGACTTTCAGGTCAATTTCAGCCAGTTCAGCACTGCGCTCGTCAGTCAGCTCGTGAGCGTGCCGCTGCCGTCGCCGGCGGGCGGCTTCACGTATCAGTTCGACAGCACGCTCGGCGTATTTCAGCGGACCACCGAAAGCTTCGGGCCCATTCTGGCGGATCGCGCCGACACGATTGGCGCCCGTCGTATTTCGCTCGGCTTCGCTTTTCAGCGTTTTACGTTCGACACGGTGGAGGGGCTCGATCTGCGCCGGGTGCCCGCTGTGTTCACGCACGACAACGCATTTCTCCGCGGCGGCAGGGAAGATGTTGTAACGACACTCAATTCGATTGAGGCAAACGTCAGCCAGACAACCACCTTCGTCACCGTTGGCGTGACGGATCATTTCGATGTGTCGCTTGCGGTGCCGCTCGTTTCCAATTACGTCAAGGTCGTTTCAGATGCCACGATTCACCGCCTGGGGACGACCAACCCACTGACGCATTTTTTCCGTCAAACGAACGGCGATGTCGGCGATCGGCGTATCTTTACCGCGATTGGCAATGCGACGGGTCTCGGCGATCTGATGGTTCGCGTCAAAAGCGCCGTTCGAAAACACCCCTCCAACAGCATCTCCGCGGGTATCGACGTGCGGCTGCCGACCGGAAACGAAATGAATCTGCTTGGCAGTGGCGCCCCTGGTCTGCAGCCGTTTGCCATCTGGTCCGGCAAATACCAGAAGGTTTCGCCGCATGTGAATGCGAGCTACAAGTGGAACGGCTCCAGCGTGCTCGCCGGCAATCCCGCTCGTGGCGTCTCGGCTCATTTCCCCGACCAGGTCGCCTACAGCGTCGGAGCGGATGTCGGCGTCAGTCAGCGCGTCACGCTGGCGTTTGATGTCCTCGGCCGTTATTTCCTCGATGCGGAGCGTCTCAGATCTCAGGAGTTTCACGCGCTCGATGAAAAATCGGTGTTCCCGAACATCTCCTTCGCGGCCGATTCGTTCAACGCGCTCAGCGGCGCGCTCGGCCTCAAGACAAACCCGTTCGGGAGCTTCCTTCTCGACGTGAATCTGTTGTTCAAGCTCGATGAGCATGGCCTTCGCGACAAGGTCACGCCGCTCGTCGCCATCGAGTACAGCTTCTGAGCTGACACCGGCTCGCCCGAGTCTGAGTACTGGCGGAGTGCCTCTTGCCGTGGCTCAGACGCTCTCGACGCCGCCCGGAGTTCTTGAAGGACGCGTGACCGACGCCGCGACACGGGCGAGGCCTTGCCCGTGTCAAAGTGACCGTGGTCGGCGGCGCTGCCGAAGCGCGCGCCGAACATCACGAACGTGGTTTCGGCCGATCAGATTGGGTCGTTTCCCGATCGCAATGCGGCCGAAACGACCCAGCGAATTCCCGGCGTCTCGATCACCAAAGATCAGGGTGAGGGACGCTACGTGAACGTTCGGGGCACTGAGCCGCGTCTGAACTCGATGATGATCGACGGACAGCGCATTCCGTCCCCCGACCCGTTTATTCGCATCTTCCACGTCTACAAACGAGAAGGCGAACCCGGCCGGCCTCACGATCACTCGAAGACGCTGGTTTCGTTCAAAGGCGGCGCGGACGGCACCGACGGACTGGATGTCACCGCCGCCCCCTCGGTCCCGATTTTCCAGACGGGATGTTCCTCGCGATGAACAGCTCGAGCCGCAATTTCCTGATGCTCCGCTGGCGCGATATCGCGGCCGCCGCGACTCCGACGCTGAGGGTCGCGGCCGTCTCGACGGCTCGCTGAGTCACTGCTAGCCAGGCTCCTAGCGCTTCCGCGTCGCGCGGCGGCGTCGGCGGCGTTGTTTCCGGCGCTCAGCCGACGAAACAGCCGCTTCCGCATTCACACGCCCGAACCCGTACTTTTTGCTGTAGCCGTCTTGATAGCGGCCGTTAGCGGTGTCGATCTTGTCCGCGCTGCGCGTGAGAATATCGCGGACCGCTTTCCAGTTCAGCGACTTGTTCGCCGAGAGGACGAGCGCACCGATGCCGGCCGCAAGCGGTGTCGCTGACGACGTGCCGCCAAAATCGTCGCAATAGGCGCCGGCGGCGTACCCCTTGCCGCGCAAGCTGACATCCGTGGTTGTGATCCCCTGCCGCCGGCTGTCGTCGCTCGGCGCAACCAGATCGATTCCGTCACCGTAATTGCTGTACGACGAACGAACGCCTCGATCGTTGCACGCGCCGACAGCGACGACCGACTCGTTGCTCGAGGGAAAGCCGATGCGCGCGCGGCTCTCGTTGCCGGTCGCAGCGAACATGACAGACCCGCGTCCGCGGCGTCCCCGCGAGACCGCGTACTGAATGGCGCTCTCGATGTCCGGATGCTGCGCGACGTCCCAACTGCAGGACAAGATGTCGGCGTGCTGTGAGGCATAGCGGATGGCATCCGCAATGCGATCGTTCGGCGCGAGGTCCGGTCCGGCGAGAATCTTGACCGCCATCAGCCGGCAGTTCCACGCGATGCCGGCCACACCTTTTCGGTTGTTGCCGACGGCGGCCGCGACCCCTGCACACGGCGTCCCGTGAATGTCGTTGGTGTCGGTGTCGTCGAACGGCGCGTTGAACACCTTCGGCCGTGGATTGAACGGGTCGGAGTCGTCCACGAAATCGCGACCGTGTTGATCGCGCGCACCACGGGTTGGATTCTTCCAGATGTTCGCTTTCAGA
>DASPWV010000147.1:0-2985 GCA_035637635.1 Vicinamibacterales bacterium
TCATCGGCGAGCAGACGTCGGGACACGCGCAGGGCTTTTTCGTCTACGACTCGAAAAAGTCCGGCTCACGCACGACGTCGCACCTGCGCTTTGGTCCACAGCCGATCCGGTCGACGTATCTTGTGCAGCGTGCCCAGTTCATCGCGTGCCATCAGTTTCAGTTCGTCGGGCGCGTCAACATGCTTGAAGAGGCCACCGATGGCGCGGTGTTCCTGCTCAACTGCGCGTTACCTCCCGAGGAGGTCTGGGACACGCTGCCAAGGGCCATGCAGGAAGAACTGGTCAGAAAACACATCCGGCTCTACGTGATCGACGCGGATCGGGTAGCGGTTGGCGCTGGGATGCCCGGCCGCATCAACACGATCATGCAAACGTGCTTCTTCGCCATCTCCGGCGTGCTGCCGCGAGAGAACGCGATCGCACGGATCAAGGATGCCATCCGCGCGACATACGCGCGCAAGGGGGACGAACTCGTCGAGGCCAATTTCGGAGCGGTCGATCGCGCGCTCGAGAATCTGCACGAAGTCAAGCTGCCAGCGGCCGCAACGAGCACGCGCGAGCCGGTTCCGCTCGTGCCAGCGAACGCGCCAGAGTTCGTCCGGCGGGTCACGGCCACCATCATCGCCGGCCGTGGCAACGACTTGCCTGTCAGCGCGCTGCCGGTGGACGGCACCTATCCGTCAGGAACTTCGCGTTGGGAGAAGCGAAACATTTCCGACACAGTGCCTGTGTGGAAACCGGAACTGTGCATCCAGTGCGGCAACTGCACGATGGTGTGCCCGCACGCGACGATTCGCGCGCGTTACTACGATGACCCGGCACTCGCGAACGCGCCGGAAGGTTTCGCGTCCGCGCCTCTCGTGGGCCGTGGGTTTCCTGGCCTGAGATACACGCTGCAGGTCGGCGTAGAGGACTGCACTGGGTGCGAGCTCTGCGTCGAGGCGTGTCCTGTGCGCAGTCCGGAAGCGGAAGGCATTCGCGCGATCAACATGGAAGCAAAGGATCCGATTCTCGAGCGCGAACGGAGGAACCTCGAATTCTTCGAGACGCTGCCCGACAACAAGCTGTCTGCGCTCGACGCGACGCTGGTGCGGGGTGCACAGTATTTGACGCCGCTCTTCGAATTCTCAGGGGCGTGCGCGGGCTGCGGCGAAACACCTTACCTTCGACTCCTCACGCAGCTTTTCGGCGATCGGCTGCTCGTCGCCAACGCGACGGGTTGTTCCTCCATCTTTGGCGGCAATTTGCCCACGACTCCCTGGTCGATGAACAAGGAGGGTCGCGGGCCGGCATGGGCGAACTCGCTCTTCGAGGACAACGCAGAGTTCGGGCTGGGCTTCCGACTCGCACTCGACAATCAGCGTAACGAGGCGGAGCGGCTGCTCGTCGCGCTCGCGCCCGAGCTCGGGTCGGTCTGCGTGCGCGAACTGCTGGACGCGCAGCAGAGTACGCAGGAGCAAATCGATGCGCAGAGAGATCGGGTTGCGGCGCTCGATCGCGCCCTTCAGACTCTCGAGCATCCTCTTGCGCGTCGGCTGCGCACGGTTACAAAGCACCTCGTGCGAAAGAGCGTCTGGATTGTCGGTGGTGATGGGTGGGCCTACGACATCGGCTACGGCGGCCTCGATCACGTGCTGGCTTCCGGACGAAACGTCAACATCCTCGTGCTCGACACCGAGGTGTATTCGAATACTGGCGGCCAGGCATCGAAGTCGACCCCGCGCGCCGGCGTCGCCAAATTCGCGGCTGGCGGCAAGCAAGGGCGAAAGAAAGACCTCGGACTCATGGCCGTCGCTTACGGGAACGTTTACGTTGCGCAGATTGCGATGGGCGCATCGTCACAACAGGCGATGGATGCGTTTCTCGAAGCGGAGGCGTACGACGGGCCGTCGCTCATCATCGCGTACGGCCACTGCATCGCGCACGGCATCAACATGCGCTACGGCATGCATCAGCAGAAGCTGGCGGTCGAGTGCGGGCACTGGCCGCTCTATCGATTCAAGCCGGCCGCCGCAAACCGCGATCGGCAGGAATTCGTGCTGGATTCGCAGCCGCCGTCGATTCCTCTGAAGACTTACGCCTATAACGAGATCCGCTACCGGATGCTCTCCAATACCAACCCGGACGAGGCAAGCCGACTGCTCCGCCTGGCGCAATCCGACATCGATCAACGATGGCTGGTCTACTCGAGCATGGCCGACCGGTGGCCGGCGACGATGCGGCGGGGCCAGGGCGAGGCTGGCAGTCACGTGCCGGCGCCGGGGCAGACACGGTAAGAGGCTGGTGAAAAGCGCTAGCTTGAATTCAGACTGAAGGCATTTCAGGGTGTACGCCGAGGAGCGCTCGCGGCTCCCAGCGAGGACAGTCGCGACAGACCTCCGTATCGTCGAGGACGCGGGGGTCGGGATCCCGCACGCATGTCCACGGCCCTCGTTGGCTGTCGAGCCAGAACGGATAGGGCAGAAACAATGTGAGGCGGGACCACCCGCAAGAAAGCACGCCGCGATGCTCGTTCATAGCTGCCCCCTATTGTGTTCGTGCGCGTGCAATTTGCGAACCCGAACAAACACGCAAGGTCGCGCGCAATCCTGACGAGCGCGGCGTGCCGGTGGCTGGCAGTCGCCGATTTTTTCGCTGCGCCAAGCGAAATTCCCCAGCGAGTCGCTTCGGGTAATGCTGTCCACTGAGCTCGCGACGTCCGCATCCGAATACGCGACGCGATTGACGCCCGATTCGAACGTCCCGCCCGTCGTCCGACGGCCGCGTGATAATTCCCGAGACGTGCTGCCATCCGTGAACACGCTCGCGATTCGGACTGAAGACCTCACCAAGCACTACGGCCCAGTGCACGCTCTCGAGAGCCTCACATTGGAGGTGTCCCGCGGCGAGATCTTCGGCTTTCTCGGCGCCAACGGCGCCGGCAAGACGACGACGATTCGGCTCCTGCTCGATCTGCTGCGTCCGACCCGGGGACGCGCGTTTCTG
>DASPWV010000148.1:0-2792 GCA_035637635.1 Vicinamibacterales bacterium
TCGGTCATGGTTACCGGGACATCAACGGAAAACTGATAGGCACCGATTTCGTCCACTTCTACACCATGGGTCAGATCGCGCGCACAGGGCCCGCGCGCGATTTGATCGACGCAGACGCGATCTACCGCCGGCAACTCGCGCTCGTGCCCGAGTCTGAGGGCGAGCACTACCTGCCAAACTATCCGCTGCAGACGTACTTCCTGTTCGTGCCGCTCTCGTATTTCCCCTATCTGGTTGCCTGGGGCATCTGGGGCGCGATCGTGTTCGCCACGTATGCCTTCACGCTGTGGCTCGCGTGGCGGCCGTGGCGTGACGCGCTGCGGGATCGCGTGATGCTCATCGCGGGGGGCGCCGCCTTTCCGCCACTCGTGTATCTCGTCTTCCACGGCCAGACGACACCAATCGTGATCACCGCGTTTGGCGCCGGTGCTGCGGCATTGGCGCGTGGACACAAGCTGCTCGCAGGAATCGCCTTCGGCATGCTTTTCTTCAAGCCGCAGTTCGGCTTGATGCTGGCCATTGTGGTGCTCGCATGCGGCGAATGGGCGGTGCTGACAGGCGCGGTCATTTCAGCCCTCACGCAGGTCTCAGCACTCGTCCTGGCGTTGGACACAACAGTAATCATCGAGTCGTGGCAACGGATGGCGCGGTTTGCCTTCGTGCACGAAGTCTTCGAGCCGATTCCCTGGCAGCTCCATTCACTCGCCACGCTGACGCATCTGCTTCCTCGTCCGCTTGACCTGCCGGTGTGGATTGCCTTGTGCGCAGTTGTCGGCTGGCTCACCGTCCGCGTCTGGCGACGACGCGACCTGCCTGTCGACGTTCGCGCGGGCGTGCTGGTGCTGAGCTCGGTGCTCGTCAGTCCGCACGTGCTCGTCTACGATCTCGCCGTGCTCGCGGCGCCACTCCTGTCAGTCGGCGGGTGGTTGGCCGCAGACCGAGTGCGTTTGCAGGCGCTTGGACGCCGCTGGTGGTTCATGGTGTATCTGCTGTTCGCGCTGGTGCTGTTCCCGACGGCGCGTCTGATTCGCCTGCAGTTATCCGTGATTCTGATGACGGGGATGGTCTATTCAGTGAGCGAGTTCGTGTCAGCGCATCCGCGGCAACGTGACAACGGCCGATGAACATCGCGCGCGGCACAGACGTCACGCCTCTCGTTCTGCCGCGAATCATGATCTGGGCCGTTCTCGCCGGCGTTCTCACCTTCACAGGTGCGGATCCCGATCTCTGGGGCCACGTCCGCTTTGGTCTCGACATCATTCGCGATCACGGCATTCCGTCCGTCGATCCGTACTCCTTCACGAGCGATCGCACGTGGCTGAATCACGAATGGCTCGCCGAAGTGTTCATGGCTGGCGCGTTTGCCGCAGCGGGGAGCGTCGGGCTCTCGCTGCTGAAGGTCTCGCTGCTACTTGCCGGATTCACACTGATCGCGAGGGAGCTTACCTATCGCGGACTGCCCCCGATGGTTCGCGACGTTCTCGTGGCGGCGTGCATAGCAGGCTGCCTCGCGTTGACCCAAACCCTTCGACCACAGACGTTCTCGCTGCCGCTGTTTGCGGCGCTGCTGATCGCGTTGCGCCGCGTCGATGAGGGCAAGACGCATCTCGCATGGGGGATACCGCCGCTGCTGCTTGTGTGGGCCAACCTGCATGGCGGATGGCTCGTCGGCGCCGGAGTCGCGGGACTCTGGATCGCGGCGCGGCTCGTGGCGCCGCGTGGCATCTCGCGCCGCGCCTGGACCCTTCTCGGAGTGACATCCGTGCTCGCGACGCTCGGCACGCCATACGGGGCCGGCCTGTGGCGTTTCCTCTGGGAAACGGTCGGTCTTGGGCGGGCTGACATTGGAGAATGGCAGCCGCTCACGGGTCTTGCGTTCGTGGATTCGCTGCCGTGGGTGACCGCCACCGCAGTTGCGGTAATCGGCTTCAGCAGAAGACGGCCGATCGACTTTGCACATGTCGCAGTTGTCGTGCTCCTGATGCTTGTTTCCTTCAAGGTGATGCGCGTCGTGCCGTTCTACGCCGTCGCGGCCGTGCTTCTCGCCGGACCCGGCGTGATGCGCGACTCGTCCGCGGCAAGGAAGCCCGCGATGCAACCGACGCCCGCGGAAATTGTGGTGGTTGTCGTCCTGGCACTCGCCTTTGTCGCCGCGAGTGTCGTGATCGGTTATCGCAACGCGAACTGCATCTCGTTGACCGGCGAGTGGGTAGCAGACCAGCAAGCGGCGCGTTTTATCCGGAGCGCCGGGCTGAGCGGGAGGATGCTCACGTGGTTCAACTGGGGCGAATACGCGATCTGGTTCCTTGCTCCAGACATCCGCGTGTCAATGGACGGCCGGCGCGAGACCGTCTATAGCGACAGGATGATTCGTCAGCATCTTGCGGTTTACTGGGGCTGGCCTGGCTGGCAGGAAGAATTCCGTCGTCTCGACCCTGACCATGTCTGGCTGCCCGTGGAGTTTCCGACGGTCGGCGAGATGCAGACGCTTGGGTGGCGCGAAGTGTTTCGAACGGAGCGATCGGTGGTTCTCAGTCGCACGGCGGTTGCGCTGCCGTCGATGATGCAGAACGCCGGTTCGAATTGTTTTCCGGGGCCGTAGGTTGGCCGCGGCGCGAGCGTCAGGCATGGAGCGCGGGACGTTCGACAGCAGGGCATGGAGCGCAGGAGTTTAGTCCCGCGAAGCAAGGCATGGAGCGCGGGACTTTAGTCCCGCGAAGCAAGGCATGTAGCGCGGGACGTTCGATAGCAGGGCATGGAGCGCGGGACTTTAGTCCCGCGAAGCAAGGCAT
>DASPWV010000149.1:0-3391 GCA_035637635.1 Vicinamibacterales bacterium
CGCGGCGCCTCGCCGGAGACTCGCCTCGCTTTGCCGAGGAAGTCCAGTTGTCGCTGGGGCGGGCCATTCCAAGCGAAGACACCGCGCAACTGTCACAAGCGCGAGCTTCGCTCGACACCGAGATTGAAGGCGCCGGACCGCTCGATGAGCGCTACTTGAGCTTCAGGCACCGCTTCGTGCTGCCGGAAGACCGCGTCGAGCGCGCACTGAGCGCGGCCATTGAAGCGTGCCGCGCGGCGACGACACCGCACGTCACGTTGCCTGGCGATCAACGCGTAGTGGTGGAGTTCGATCCGTCGATCGAGTGGGACGCGTATGCGCAGTACGCGGGCAACCATCAGACTCGTCTCAAACTCGCCAGTCGAAAAGATCACGATGTCGCGTCGCTCCTTCACATGGCGTGTCACGAGACCTATGCCGGCCACCACGCGCAGCACGTGTGGATCGATGATGCGCTCGTGCGCGGCCGAGGATGGCTCGAGTTTCAACTGACGCCGGCGTTTGGGCCGCACCTCTTGATTACCGAAGGCGCGGCCGAAGCGGGCGTCGATCTCGCGCTCCCCGAGGCGGCCCGCGCCGCGGTCTACAGAGACGTGCTGCTTCCGGCCGCTGGTCTGCCGACGACAAGCGCCGAGCGCCTCGCGCGAGTCGAGACGCTCGCCGCCAGGCTGGAGATCGTGGTGCCGTCGATCGTCGGTCGCTATCTTGACAATGAGGCCACGGCGGACACGACAGCGCGCGCGCTCGGAAGTCAAGCGTTGCTCGTCTCGCCCGAGCGCTTTCTGCAGTTTGCGGAACGGCAACGTGTGGCCGCCATCGTGGATCCGATCGGCAAGGCTGTTGTCGCGGACTGGATCTCGCGTGAGTCAACCGAAGCTGACCGCTGGAGAAGACTGCAGGATCTCTTCACGCGGAAGCCGTTTGAGGTGGAATAGAGATGGTGAGACTCACATGTGGCGATGTAGCGATGTGATGTGGCGATGTAAAGAAGTCGTGCTCCTGGCCGTTGCCGTCTGCGTGGCGATGGTCGCAGGTGAACGACCTGCCTCAGGCCACTCGTCGCCCTTTAGTTTCGTCGATCTGCGGATCGCCGATGGCGTCGACGGCACGCTTGTCGTTCATGACTTTGACGCGGCTCACGATCTCGGTGTCGCAGACCCCGACCGGCTGAACGATTTCGAATTTGCGGCGCGCTACCGCGACATGCTCGCGCGTCTGATGGCATCGCGCCTGACGATCGACATCGACGCGCGACCACACGCGATCGAGTGGACGGGATTCGAGACGTTGCCGGAGCGGCAAAGCCTGCGCCTTTCCTTTCGCATCGCAGGGGCGACCGGCGCGTCAATCGGCTTCATCCGACTGACCGCCGAGCTTTTTCCGTACGACCCCGTGCACCAGACGTTCGTCAACGTGTACGAGCGAGGTACCCTCCGCTACCAGGGCATCATCAGCACCGAGCGGCGCACGGTCGAGTATTACGCCGGCACTGCGCAGGGCACGCGCGCCGTCGTTCGAACGTTCGTGCCGGCCGGCGTCGAGCACATTCTCATTGGACCCGATCATGTGCTCTTTCTCATCGGTCTCCTCCTGCTTGGCGGATCGCTGAAGAAGCTTGCGGGGATTGTCACGGCCTTTACCGTGGGCCACAGCATCACGCTCTCGATCGCCGCGCTCAATGTGTTTTCGCCACCGTCACGCATCGTAGAGCCGGCCATCGCATTGAGCATCGTCTTTGTCGGGGCGGACAACCTGCTCGTGCGCCGCGCTTCGTCGACGCCACGCGATATCCGAGCGCTCGTCGCCGGCGTGTTCGGGCTCGTGCATGGCTTCGGCTTTGCCGCGGTCTTGAAGGAGTTCGGCCTTCCGCCCACCGAGCTCGGCTGGTCGCTGTTCTCGTTCAATCTCGGAGTGGAGATCGGACAACTCGGAATCGTGCTGCTCGTCGCGTCGCTGCTCACCGCGATTCGCCGGCACAACGCCACCATGGGCGAGTGGCTAGCGGTTGCTGGCTCCGTCGTTGTCGTCCTCGCTGGTGGCTACTGGTTCGTGCAGCGCGTATTTCTGCCGGGATAGGCGTCCAGGCATCACCGAGGGCGGGACTTCCGCCGTCGTTAAGCTATGGCGGACCGCCGAAGACTTGGCGAAGGCTGGCCAGTCCCACCTGAGAAAGCCACTTATCCGTCAGGCTTCACCCGCGCATCGTCAATTGCCACATGGAAAGGATCGGAGCCGCGCGCCGCCAGTGAAGCAAACCTCCTGGCGAGAGACAAAGCTTTCAGCACGGCGGCGGCGGCAAAAGGAGCAGCGAGCGCTTGTGCGTCTGTCATGCACCCCGAGGCGCGTTTCCAGCGACCTGGTTTTCTGCCAATGAGATCACGCGAGGCCGCTGTGGAGTGGATCAAGCAGCACGTCAAAGAGTGGTCGACAGAGCCGACGAAATCGGAAACGGCGGCGTCAGGCGATTTCGGCGACACGTGGGGCAAGTACCAGGTAACGCCGACGGATCGCGCGGCGTACAGCGGCTGCTACGTGCGTGTGTGGACACGGAAGGCCGATGGTGAGTGGCAACTGGTCGCAGAGACGCTCACACCTCCACCGGCCGTAAGAAGGAAGAACAAAGAACGAAGAGCGAAGAGCGAATAGGGATGGGAAAACACGACAGAGCCTGAAAAACCAGGAAACAATAATTCCGTTTCGTGTTTTCGTGGTCTTTCGTGCTTTCGTGGTTACGTTTCTGGGTTCGGGTTCGTTCTAGGCCGCCGTCGGCGAATCCATCTTCATTGCGTCGAGCGAAACAACCGGCTCGTCGCCCACGACCGCTGCGCTGTGCATCGTCCCGCGCGGAATCTCCACCCACTCTCCCGCGCGAAGGACGACGACATGGCCGTTGATGACGAGACGAAACCGGCCGGACACGACCGCATCGACCTTGTCGACATCATGCCTGTGGTCAGGGAAGACGGCGCCGGGAGGATACACGTAGCGCGCAACACGGTAGCCAAGCGATTCGAGCTTGAGGCGAAGCGCGCGTTCAGAGAAGAGGCCGTCGAGTGCGGTATTCCAGGAGTGGTGAAGCATTCAGGCCTGGACGGCGGTTGCGCCGGGACCGCCTGCGACAGGCATGCCCGGCACGCGGCCGGTGGTGAGCTCCTGATCGATCATCAACAGTCCCAACCCGGTGTTGCCGGCTAGACGAATACGCCCGAGTACGGCGCGTGCCGCCGCTTCTTCTTCCATCTGCTCGCTGACGAACCACTGCAACAGGATGACTGCCCCGCGGTCCTTCGCTTTTTCGGCAATCGCGTACAGATTGTTGATGGACTCCGTGACTTCCTGCTCGTTCGTCAAGACATGCTCGCAGAGCTCAACCGCCGACGGCCACCCAGTT
>DASPWV010000150.1:0-1515 GCA_035637635.1 Vicinamibacterales bacterium
CGCGACGGCGCCAGCATCGGAGAGACGACCAAGCTCGGATACACCGCGACCGGCCTGCTCCCCAATACCGCATACCAATTCGCGGTGCGCGCCCGCGCGCAAAACGGCATGTCGTCCGAGCCGAGTAATACCGTTCGCATACTGACGCAGGCGACGGGCAGCGTAGTCGACGTCCGCAGCTTCGGCGCGGTCGGCGACGGAAAGCGGATGAACACCACCGCCATCCAGAAAGCCATCGACGCCTGTCCGCCGGGCGGAACCGTGCTGATCCCGTCGGGGACGTTCGTCAGCGGCGCGCTCTTCTTGAAGAGCAACATGACCCTGCGCATCGCCGCCGGCGGCGTGCTCAAGGGCAGCACCAATATCCACGATTACCCGCTCATTCCCACCCGCTTCGAAGGATTCGAGCTCCAGGGTTATGCCAGCCTGCTGACGCTGGGCCGGCGCGACCGCAACGGCCCCTTCAACATCAGCAACGTCACCATCACCGGCGAGGGCGTCATCGACGGCTCCGGCCTCGAGCTCGGCAACGCCGAGAAGTCGGCGTCGGGAAACCGCGCGCGCGGGCGCGCCATCGTCCTCATGAACGCGCAGAACGTCTATGTGCAGGGATTGACGGTCAGCTATGGCCCGGCGTGGACGGTGCACGCCATCTACAGCAGTGGGATCACCTTCAGCGGGGTCAAGCTGGTATCGAAGAACTCGCAATATCGCATCAACAACGGCGATGGGATCGATCCCGATTCCTCCACCCACGTCAGCATCTTCGATTGTCACTTCCACACCGGCGACGATTCGATCGCCATCAAGTCGGGCAAGAATCTGGAGGGCTACAATATCGCCAAGCCGACGGAAGACATCCGCGTCACCGATTGCGTCATCGACGGCTCCAATGGCGGTATCGTCATCGGCAGTGAAATGTCCGGGTCGGTGCGGCGCGTGCTGGTGCAGAACAGCTCGGTGAGCCACCTGAGCTGGGAGGGCCTCGATATCAAGTCGAACGTGGTTCGTGGTGGCACCGTCGAGGATGTCGCATTCAAAGGCGTCACCATCAACAACGTGCGCGAGGCGATCCGAGTCACGATGAATTATTCGGTGAATAACGATGGGACGCCGGCGCCAGTGCCGCCGACATTTCGCAATATCCGGTTCGAGGATATCAAGGTCCCGAGCGGGGGCGGGAGCGGGATATCGGTCACCGGGTTATCGAAGAGCCTGGCGCGCAACGTCTCGTTCACCAACATCGCGCTCAAGGCGACCACGGGTGTGCGCGTCGATTACGCCAATACCCTTACCTTCGACAAGGTGACGCTCAAGATCAGCAAGGGGCAGCCCTATACGATCACCCATTCGTCCAACGTCGTGATCCGCTGACGCGGAGGCCAGAACGGCTGCATCGACGGCGGCAACTTCCCGTAGGCATCAGGCGTAGACTGAGCGCCGGAGGTGGCCATGCGCGCGCTCGTCCTCGTCGCCCTCTGCCTCGTACCCGCTTGCCACAGCCAGCCTCTCGGC
>DASPWV010000151.1:0-6685 GCA_035637635.1 Vicinamibacterales bacterium
TGCGCGGGTACTGGTTGAACGAAAAGCAAGCCGCAATCGATGTGCCCGGCGGCGGCACCTCGTTGCAGCCTGCGCGCCGAAGCTACGAGTGGCGCGGGCGGCTCGTGCAACCGCTGCCCGCGCGCCTGACCGCCCGCGCCAATGTTGACTACTTCTCTAACGTAGTAACGCAGCAGCTGTACAACACGAACATCTTCGACGCGACCCGCAGCCAGCGAACCTACAACGGAACGCTGACCGGATCGTGGGGGCATATCAGCCTGACCTCGAGCTACAGCCGCTCGGAGGTGTTTCTGTCCCAGACGCGAACGCTCACCACGGGATCCCAGCCGAGCACGACCGTGAGCTTCGCGAGCACGCGTGTCGGGCAGCTGCCGTTGTACTTCGCGATGACGAGCGACGCCTCTCGCAATGTGTATCTCGATCGATCGAGAGATCCTCTCGGCGTTGAAACGGTTCAGGACTTCGGTGTTGGGCGCGTGGATATCTTTCCCACACTCCGCGCGCCGCTCACCAAATGGCCCTTTCTCAACATCAACACGTCGCTTGGTGCGCGGACGACCTACTTCAGCGAGAGCCTCGGCATCGTCAACAACGAATCAAAGCAGGTTCCCGTCGGTCTCTGGCGTCGTTATGCGGAGATGCGAGCCGACCTGACGGGGCCCATCTTCAGCCGCGTGTTCAGCCCCGAGAACGGTTTCGCAGAGCGGATCAAGCACCTGATCGAGCCGAATTTCTCCATTACCCACGTCACGAAGATCGAGAACCAGGACAAGGTGCCGCAGACAGGCAGCGCCTACGACGTGGTGGTCGGCGGCGTCACGCGGCTCACCTATGGACTGACGAATCGCGTGCTGTTGCGGAAGGCCGCGCCCGAGCACGGGCAATCGGCCGGCGTGAGCACGCTTGCCGGCGCGCCGCGCGAGTATCTGAGCGCGTCTCTTGCGCAGAGCTACTACACCGACGAGAACGCAAGCCGGTACGACCAGCAGCTGATTAACTTCGGCCAGCGGCCGAAGAGCAAATTCTCGCCGGTCACGCTCAATGTTCGCTCGACGCCGACCCTTCTCAGCACCGCGACAATGCAGGTTGAGTACGATGCCGTGCGCGGCCACCTGGAGGCTTTCGGTGCCGCGGGCGGCATCAACCATCCGCGCCTTCAGGCGCGGACCGGCCTCAGCAACCGCATTGCCGCGCGAGACGAAAACGGAAACCCGACGAGTCGCACCAACAGCCTCGACGCCGATACGAGCTTCTCACTGGACGGCGGACGCATTGGCGGCACGTACCGCATGAACTGGGACATCAGCCGCCATCTGATTCTGCAGCAACGGTGGGTTGGCTTCTACAACGCGCAGTGCTGCGGCGTCATGGCCGAGTACCAGGAGTTCGCGTTCGGGCTCGGGTCGGTCATCCCGAAAGATCGTCGCTTCAATCTCTCGTTCACCCTGGCAGGCATCGGCAGCTTTTCGAATTTCTTCGGTGCCTTCGGCGGAGGCGTTCGTCAGTGAATTCGGCGTCCCGCTGTAAGATCGTGGCGCTGACGGCATGAAGGGATTGATTCTGAGCGGCGGCAAAGGCACTCGCCTGCGGCCGCTGACCTATACCAGCGCCAAACAGCTCGTGCCCGTTGCCAACAAACCCGTGCTGTTCTACGGGGTCGAGGCGCTCGTGCAGGCTGGCATTCGCGAGATCGGTGTGGTTGTCGGCGACACGCAGGCCGAGATCCGCAACGCGCTCGGCGACGGTTCGCGCTTCGGCGCCCACATCACTTACATCGAGCAGGATTCGCCGCGTGGCCTCGCACACGCGGTGCTGATCAGCGAGGAGTTCATCGACGGTCAGCCGTTCGTCATGTATCTCGGCGATAACCTGCTGAACAAGGGCATTGTCCCGTTCGTGAACCAGTTCGTTCGCGAAGAGCCGGCCGCGCAGATTCTCCTGACCCCGGTGCCTGATCCCCAGATGTTCGGCGTCGCCGAGTTGCACGACGGCAAGGTCACGCGGCTTGTCGAGAAGCCGAAGCAGCCGATGAGCAATCTCGCGCTCGTTGGCGTGTACATGTTCGGGCCTGTGATTTTCGATTCGGTCAAGCGCATCAAGCCCAGCTTCAGAAACGAGCTCGAGATCACCGACGCCATCCAGGACCTGATCGATCGAGGCCTCACGGTCATCCCGCATCTCGTCGACGGCTGGTGGAAGGACACAGGAAAGCTCGAGGACATTCTCGAGGCGAACCGGCTCGTGCTCGATACGTTCGAGCGGCGGATCGAGGGCACCTGTGATGCCGAAACACGAATCGAAGGAAAAGTCGTCATCGAACCTGGCGCCGTCATTGAGCACTCGGTCGTGCGCGGCCCGGCCATTATCGGCGCGCGGTCGCGGATCACGCGCGCCTACATCGGACCGTTCACCTCGATCATGAACGACGTGACCATCCGCGAATCCGAGATCGAGCACAGTATCGTGCTCGAAGGCTCCGCCATTCACGATCTCGGCACGCGCGTCGCGGACAGCTTGATCGGCAAAAACGTCAAAATCACCCGGGTCCCGATCAAGCCAACCGCCTACCGCTTCATGTTGGGCGACAATTCCGAAGTATGGATTCGCTGGTGACGTCCGGCGCAGCAGACACCATGGTGCATGTTCTCGTAACCGGCGGCGCAGGGTTCATCGGCAGCAACTTCGTTCGTTACGCGCTGACGCAGCATCCCGACTGGCACGTCACGACGCTCGATAAGCTGACCTATGCCGGAAGACGCGAGAACCTGCACGACGTCATGCAACACCCCCGGCATACATTCGTGCACGACGACATCTGCAATGCCGCTGTCTCCGGACCGCTCGTCGAGGCCTCGAATCTCGTCGTGCATTTCGCGGCTGAGACGCACGTCGATCGGTCGATCATGGCCGCGGGCGACTTCATCCGAACCGATGTCGAAGGCACCTTCGTGCTCCTCGAGGCAGCACGTCGAGCGCGCGGACTTCGCCGCTTCGTTCAGATTTCCACTGACGAAGTGTATGGAAGCGTCACGGAGGGCGCGAGCAGGGAAACCGACGAACTCAAGCCGCGCAATCCGTACTCGGCCAGCAAGGCCGGCGCAGACCGGCTGGCGTACAGTTACTTTGCGACGTACAACCTGCCCGTGGTCATCACGCGCGCTTCGAACAACTACGGGCCGTATCAGTTCCCGGAAAAAGTCCTCCCTCTGTTTGTGACGAACCTCGTAGACGACATTCCCGTTCCCTTGTACGGCGATGGACTGAACGTCAGGGACTGGTTATACGTGACCGACCATTGCCGGGCGCTCGATCTCGTCATCGAGCACGGCGTCAACGGTGAGGTCTACAACGTCGGCGGCGGCAACGAAGTACGGAACGTCGACCTCACGCACCGCATTCTGCAAGCTCTGGAGAAGCCTCGGTCGCTCATCACGCCCGTGCCCGATCGGCCAGGACACGATCGACGCTACGCCCTCGATACGTCCAAACTCCGACAGCTCGGGTGGAAACCCGAAATGCCGTTCGAGCAAGGCCTGCGTGCGACGATCGATTGGTATCGTGAAAACGAGTGGTGGTGGCGCCCAATCAAGGAGCGCGACCCCGCGTTCAGGGCGTATTACGAAGCGCAATACGGCCCGCGGTCTTGACGAATGACCGGTCCCATTCTCGTCACCGGCGCTGCAGGCTTTGCCGGTGGGCACCTGCTCGATTTGCTGCAGAGCGACAGCGTGCCGATCGTGGGATGGCGCCGGCCAGTCGGACCTCCCTCGCGGCCGCTGCCGGGCGTTGAATGGATGGACGTCGAGCTGCTCGATCGCGAGAGCGTCGCGGACGCCGTGTCACGCATCCGTCCGTCTGCCATTTACCATCTGGCGGGCGCCGCGCACGTCGGCCAATCGTGGCAGCATACACGCGAGACCTACGAGGCGAACGTCCGCGCGACCTCTCACCTGTTCGACGCCGTGCGCGCGCTTCGCGACTGGCCGCGAGTGCTCGTGCCGTCCTCCGCGCACATCTACGCGCCTCAGCCCCGTCCTATCAGAGAGGATGACGAGCTCCGCCCCGGCAGCCCGTATGCGGTCAGCAAGCTCGCCACCGAAATGCTGGCCGAGTACGAGTGGCGCGCTGACCACCTGCCAGTCATCATCGCGCGGTCGTTCAACCACGTGGGTCCTCGTCAGGACCCGTCGTTCGTCGCGCCCAGTATTGCGCGTCAGATCGCGCTGATCGAGCATGGCCGGCTGGAGCCGGTGCTGACGATGGGCAATCTTGAACCGAAGCGCGATCTGACGGACGTAAGAGACACTGTCCGCGCGTACGCGGCCATGATGGCGCGCGCACGACCCGGCGTCCCCTACAACGTCTGTTCCGCGCGCGGCATTTCGGTCGGCGATCTGGTGCAGGCTTTTATCACACAGGCGCGATGTGATGTGCGCGTCGTTCAGGACCCGAGCCGATTCCGGCCAAACGATCCGATGCTGCTCGTCGGCGATCACACGCGGTTGACGACCGATACCGACTGGACCCCGAAGATCCCTCTCGAACACACCGTCAGCGACCTGCTGAATTACTGGCGCGATCGAGTCAAAACCGACTCGTGATGCGGGCCGAGTGCCTCGCTTGCACGCTCGGGCCATCTCTTCGCTGCTCGAGACGGGCAGCTACGCCTCGCGCTTGACTGGCGAACAAAAAGCGAAATAATGAGACAGGCCCCATTTGCAATGGAAGAGTCGCCACTTTTATTCGACCTCGGTCCTCGCCCGCTCACCACACGCGACGTCGCGCGCCTGGTGAAACATGGCGGCGTCGAGGCGCTCACCGAGGCGGAGCGGCGCGCCGACCACGCGTCGTATCAGGAGATTCGGTGCCGTTCCGCGTTGAACCGCGTCGAGGGGATGCCGTTCAACTGGACGCTCAATCCTTATCGCGGCTGCACGCACGGCTGTCATTACTGCTTCGCGCGCAAGTATCAGACGCAGATGGAGCTCGGGTCGGGAGACGAGTTCGCGTCGCTGATCTTCGTCAAGACCAACTTCGTCGAGGTGCTGACAAAGGAGCTCGACGATCCGAAGTGGAGGCGTGACGTGGCGGCGCTCGGCACAGCGACCGACCCTTATCAGCCCATCGAAGGTCACTACAAGCTTTCGCGAGGCGCACTGCAGGCGCTCGCCGCCGGAAAGACCCCCGTCGGGATCGTCACCAAAGGCCCCATGGTCGTACGTGACATCGACGTCCTGCAGGATCTCTCCAGGGCCGCTTCCGCGACGGTTTGCGTCAGCGTGCCGAGCATCGACGACTTCGTCTGGAAGACCCTCGAACCGGGAACGGCGTCGCCAATGCAGCGCCTGCGTGCCGTACGAGCGCTCGTGGACGCGGGTATTGAAGCCGGCGTCCTGATGAATCCGCTCGTCCCTGGCTTCTCAACCGCTCCTGCCAAGATTGAAGCCACCGTGAAAGCTATCGCCGATCACGGCGCGCGGTTTGTCGGCTCGAATCCGATGTACCTGGACGGCGGCACTCGCGATCACTTCATGAGTTTCCTGCAGCAGGAATTTCCGGCGATGCTCGATCAGTACGATCGCCTGTACGCCGCGAAGTACTTGCCGAAAGAGTACGCCGCGCGGATACAGAAGACCGTGGCGATGTTCAAGATGCGATATGGAATTGCCGACAGGAAACGCGGCAGGAAAGAGGAGGACACGCCCGAGACGCCGGCCCCGGCATATTCCACCGGGCACCAAGCGACTCAAGGCGTGTTGCGCTGGGGGTAACGGGCTCTTCGCTAGGCGACGCCTGCGAGAGGCTCCGCTTCCTCCGCTGCCGTCGAGTCTGCCGCGACTGTGACGGCGATCTCGCCGTTCACGACATCCACGCAGAAACGATCAGCAGTGCCCCAGATCTGACTTAGCGGAATCTTGATCCGATCATCGATCACGCGTTTGAGGAACCGTGCGCCGTATGCGACGCTGTGCCCTTCACGCACGATCGCGTCAACGGCCGCCGGAGTAACCGCCAGCTCCTTGCCGCGGCTCGTGACGGTGGCGATGATCCGATCGACGTGGATGCGCGTGATTCGACCGACTTCCTCCGGCGTCAGCGGCGAGAACACAATCACTTCGTCGAGTCGGTTCCGGAATTCCGGCGTGAGCCGGCGCTCGAGCTCGCGCATCACGTCCAGCCGCACGTCGTTGACCGCTACTTCCTGATCGCGGAAGCCGAGCGGACTCGACAGCTTTCTGAAGTGCTCCGCCCCAAGGTTTGACGTCATGATGACGATGGCGTCACTCAAGTACGCCCGCCGCCCGCGTCCGTCGGTGAGCCAGCCTTCGTCGAATGCCTGGAGAAACAGATTCAGAACGGACGGACTCGCCTTCTCGATTTCGTCCAACAGCACGACGGAATACGGGTTGTCGCGCAGTTGATTCGTGAGGATGCCGCCGCGCTCCGAGCCGACGATGCCTCGCGGCATGCCGATCAGTTTGTCGAGCGCCGCGCTGCCCTCCTGAAACTCCGACATGTCGATGCGAATCATCTTCTTGTCGTCGCCGAACAGAAATTCGGCCAGCGCTTTGGCAAGCTCTGTCTTGCCAACGCCCGTCGGTCCCAGGAACAACAGCACGCCGTCGGGCCGATCGAAGCCGTCCTTCAACGGGCCTTTGTTCAACGTCATTCGGCGTGCAAG
>DASPWV010000152.1:0-10455 GCA_035637635.1 Vicinamibacterales bacterium
CTCGCAAATCGGACGACGCCGCTCCTCGCTGCCGCCGGATCTCCGGTTGAAAAAGAAGCCCGGCCGTCCGATCTCGCGCGCTGGCACGTTGTGGACTCGGACGCTCCGACGATTCCTCGCGCCGAAGCTGACGTTCTGAACGCAACCCGGCAGTTGCTCGATGCGGGCGCAAATGTCAACGACGCAAACGACGCGGGAGACACCCCGCTGCACATTGCGGCCGCTGCCGGGATGACCATTGTGATTCAGTTGCTGGCTGACAAGGGCGCGATGCTGGATGCGAAGAACAAGAGCGGCCAGACACCTCTCGCGTTGACCCTGCCGCGAGACCGGCAGGAAGGGAGACCCGGCGCCACGTCCGGATCGAAGGGCGCCGAGGAACTTCTTCGCAGGCTGGGCGCCACGCAGAACTAAACCCGAATTCCGCTTACTCATCCGTGACCGCTTGCGTTGAAATGCGGCAAACCGTCCCACCCCAACGGGCACAAACCGCGCGTTGGGGGCCCCGGGCTGGAGCAGCCGCCGCTTAATGCCGAAGAATGCGGCGTAGGCAAGGCCCCGAAACTCACGTTGACAGCGGACGCACTGTCTGCGACCATCCGTCGTATGTCTCCCGTAGATGGTCTATCTGAGCGACTCGAGTTCCTGCAGGGGACGCTGGAAGTGCTGATTCTTCGCAGTCTGACGCTCGGTCCCAACCACGCGTACGGCATTTCGCAGTTCCTCAAACAGGAATCGGACCAGCAGTTCGTCGTCGACAACGGCTCGCTCTACCCTGCGCTGCAGCGGCTGCTTCAACGCGGGTGGATTGTCAGCCAGTGGAAAACGTCGCCGAACGCGCGGCGCGCCAAGTATTACCGGCTCACGCCGGCCGGACGGAAGCAGCTGGCCACCGCCACGTCGAAGTGGCAGCGCTTCGTCGAGGCGATGTCGCGGGTGCTCGCCGCGGCGCGGTGACAGCCATGCAGGACTGGCGGATGCGGGAGCGGTGGTCCAAACTCCGCGCGGTGTTCAGGCGCGAGGATCTCGATCGCGAGTTGCGCGAAGAGATCGACGCCCATCTCGCCATGGAGATCGAAGGGAACATCGATCGCGGCATGCGTCCGCAGGACGCGCGAGATGCGGCACGGCGCAGGTTCGGCAATCGAACGATCATCGAAGAGTCGTCGCGCGAAAGCTGGACGTTCCTCTGGATCGAAGCGCTGGTTCAGGATCTCCGGCACGGCGTCCGTCTGCTTCGCCGATCGCCGGGCTTCGGTCTGACAGCCATCACTGTGATCGCCCTCGGCATCGGCGCGACGACCGCGGCATTCACGCTGCTCAATTACGTGATGCTGCGTCCTCTCCGCTTCGCGGATCCCGAGCGACTGGTCACCTTGTACGAAACCCAGCCGGCAAACGGCATCCCTCGTACGCAGACTTCGCCGCTCAACTATCTGGACTGGCGCGGGATGAGCCGGAGCTTCGAGTCGATGGGCGCCTACATGTCAGTGTCGATGCCCCTCAACCTCTCAGGTCACGGAGAGCCGCTGCGCCTGGACACGTTTCTCGTCACGGCAGATGTTTTCGCGACACTGGGAGTCCAGCCGGTCGCCGGACGTCTGCTGTCGAGGGATGACGAACGTCCGGACGCGGGGAATGTGGTCCTGCTGACGAGCGGCCTCGCGAGCGCGCTGTTCGGCGATCCAGCAGGCGCCGTGAACCAAACGGTAACGCTCGACAATCAGGCGTACACCGTTGTCGGCGTGATGCCTCCCGATTTCGTCTTTCCGTCACGGACCGCTCAGTTGTGGAGGCCCCTGCGCTTATCGCGGCTTCTCGGATCGCGAAGCAACCACATTCTTTACGCCGTCGCTCGCCTTCGAGCTGGCGTTCGCCTGGAAGAGGCGCGCGCCGACATGACCGTCGTCGCCACGCAACTGCAGCGCGCGTATCCGAAAGAGAACGGAAAATCCGACATCGCCGTCGCGGGGCTGCGCGACATCATGTCGCCGCAGTCACGCACGCTGGTGCTTGCGGTATTTGGTGCAGCGTTCTGTCTCATGCTGATTGCGAGCACCAACCTTGCGAACCTGCTGTTCGCGCGAGCGATGGCGCGCAGGCAGGAGTTCGCCATACGCGCCGCAATCGGCGCCGGCCGCGGACGGGTCCTGCGGCAGCTGCTCACCGAAAGTCTCGTCGTCGCATCGCTGGGAGGGGCGTTCGGCTTCGCGATCGCGGTTCTCGCAACGCCGCTGCTTGGCCGGTTGGTTCCCGCCGCGCTGCCAGTCGGATCGACACCAGAGCTGGACTGGCGCGTGTTCGTCTTCGCGACCATCCTCACGCTCACAACCAGCGTCGCGTTCAGTGTTGGACCTGCGTTGTACACGTGGCGCAAGGCCGATGTGCGGCTGCTTCGGACACGTGCGGTCAGTGGTCAATCTCAGCGCCTGCGCGCCGCGCTCGTGCTCGCCGAAGTCGTCGGCGCCGTTACGCTCCTCGTCGGCGTCGGGCTGCTGATGAAAGCGCTCTGGCGCGTGCAAGCCGTCAATCCGGGATTCCGCACGGAGGGAGTGCTGGTGCTGCGGACCGGTCTTCCTTCGCCAAAGTACGCGACGCCCGCGACCCGACGAAGTTTTTACACCGCGGTGCTCGGCGAGACGCGCCGCCTTCCAGGAGTGATCGCCGCCGCTTACATCAGCTATCACCCGATGGATTCTTCGAGTGGGAGACTTCCCGTTCTCGCGCCTGGAGCCGCCGACGATCCGTTGTCGGCCCCCGAAGCGATCATCCATTTCGCGACGCCCGGCTTCTTCAACTCGCTCGGCATCCCGCTTCGCGCAGGCCGCGACGTGACCGATCGCGACGATGGCGCGGCGCCCTTCGTTGCCGTCATCAGCGAATCACTCGCCGGGCGTCTGTGGCCGGGCCAGGATGCGATTGGCCGGCAAGTAAAAGTTGGCGGGGTGAATCGCACGGTGGTGGGCGTCGCAGGCAACATCGCTGTGCGAAGCATCGAGGAGCCGAGCGACTCCCAGATTTACTTCGCCGCCGAACAGCTCGGTACGACGTCGATGTACTACGCGCCGAAGGATCTCATGATCCGCGCCACCGGGAATCCGACGGCTCTCGTGCCTGCGCTGAGGAACATCATCCACACAGTCGATCCGCAACTTGCCATTTCCGATGTGCGCTTGCTCGACGATCTCGTCGCCGCCAAGAGCGCGCCACGCCGCGATCAATTGGTGGTGTTGGCGACATTCGCCACTCTCGCCCTCCTGCTGGCCGCCATCGGTATTCACGGGCTGCTGTCGTTCACTGTTTCGGCCCGCACCCAGGAAATCGGCGTTCGCGTCGCGCTTGGCGCCGCTCGACGCGACATCCTCGGCATGTTCCTGCGCCAAGGCCTGGCGCTCGGTACCGTCGGTGTGGCCGTGGCGCTGCCGCTCGCCTACGCCGCGGCCCGCGGCATGGGCGCGCTCCTCTTTCGCGTTGAACCCGGGGACCCTGCGGTGTATGGGTCGGCGGCTGTTTTGGCGTTGGTCATGACTCTCGCCGGCACTCTCCGATCCGTTGTGCGCGCCGCACAGATCGATCCAGCGACGGCCGTTCGAGCGGAATAGATCGGCAATCCGTTCCGCTTCGCCGTTCCACGCTTCGCCTTTCCACTTGACGTTTTCGAGCCGTGCAATTATACGCAGAAGCAACGGCCGTCAGTTTGTGTCGTCCACGCAAGGAGATGTCATGCCGCTCTATGCACGGATCTGGCTGTCAGTGTTTTTTGGACTGCTCGTGAATTTCGCTGCCGCCTCTGCGCAGACCGCGCTCGGCACACTCCGCGGCACAGTGGTCGACGAGCAGGGCGGAGCCCTGCCGGGCGTGACGATCACGATTCGACATCTCGAGACCAACACCGTGGAGTCGGTCGTCACAGCCACCGACGGGAGGTTTTTCGTCCCCAACCTGCGGCCCGGTGCGTATGAGCTGACGTCGGAGCTCGCCAGCTTCGCGACGCAGAAACAGTCGCTCGACCTTCGCGTTGGCCAGGATCTCACCGTCAACTTCTCGATGCGTGTCGGCGGCATCGCCGAGTCGGTCGAAGTGGTCGGCAGGAGTGTCGCCGTCGAGACGCAGAGCACCCTTGCCACCGTGGTCAGCAACAAGCAGATAGACGATTTGCCGACGATCGGACGCAACTTCAGCGCGCTTGCCACACTCGCGCCGGGCGCCACGACGTCTACGGCGACGGGCACCGGTCAGGGCACCGGAGTGTCGATATCGGGACAGCGTCCGTTTACCAACGGCATCGTCGTCGACGGCGCCTCGAATCAGATGCAGTTCTACGGCCGGCAGTCGAACGATTTCCCTCAGGATTGGATCCAGGAATTTCAAGTGCTCACCAACGCCTTCACTGCGGAATTCGGTCAGGCTGCCGGCGGCATGCTGAATGTCATCACGCGCAGCGGCGCGAATGCGGCCACAGGGCGTGCGTATGGATTTTTCAGGGATGCGAAATTCGACAGCCCGCCATTCGCCGGCCGCTACGACACGAGCAACAACCCGGTGTTTCTCGACGAGACGCCTCCCTTTGACCAACAGCGGTTCGGCGGTTTTCTGGGCGGCGCGCTGCGCAGAGATCGATTGTTCTACTTCGGCGGGATCGAGCGGTTGCGGCTCAATTCGTCCGAGGTTCTCGGCATCTCGAATTACTGGCGGCAGTTCGTGACCGACACGATCATCCCGACGGGACAGCGCAGCACGGTCGGTCTGATCAAGATCGACGCGAACGCGAGCTCGAACAACCGCGGCTACTTTCGTTACACCAACACCCATCGCCGCGATCTCAATGTGCCCGGAACATCACCTGGGTCGCTTGGCCCGCTCAACACGCTCGAGAGCCGGCAAACCTTCGGTGGACCGCTGTGGAACGTTCTCGGCAACTGGACGACGACGTTGAGCAATCGCGCTTTCAATGAAGCGCGTGTGACCTACGGAGTGAACAAGCCGTGGATTCTCAGCAATCTGGCAGGCGAGACCGGTGGCTCGGGTCTGTTGAAAGCGGCCGGATACAGTCCGGCCGCCGGCAATACGACGGGACGCTTTGCTTCAATCAGTTATCCGGGCGCCACCTTTGGCGCCACGTCGTTCACCGGACTGGAGGGGGAAGGCAATCTGTTTCTCGTCGACAACTTCTCGATGATTGTCGGCGGTCACCAATTCAAGCTCGGGGCGCAGCTCACGCGCACCAAGATGTACATGGACGTGGAGGCCTCGCACAAAGGGCGCTGGACCTTCACTCAGGATCTGGCGTTCGACATCAACAATCCGGC
The DNA here is from genome assembly GCA_035637635.1 of Vicinamibacterales bacterium. GTDB lineage: Bacteria > Acidobacteriota > Vicinamibacteria > Vicinamibacterales > UBA2999 > DASPWV01. The sequence goes on from DASPWV010000152.1 coordinate 5,310, forward strand.
GAGCTATCCATCGAGCTTCAGCGGCAATATCGGCACGGGCGAGGCCTATCCGGTGGCCTGGAATCCGTCCTTCTATGTGCAGGATACCTGGCAGGTGCGGAGGAATCTCACCCTGAACCTTGGCGCGCGATACGATCTCGACAACTCCACGACGACCGTCAACGATTACGTGGATCCGTACAACGCGCGGATCGTCGCGCGCCTGGGAGGCGATCCACCACTCCAGAAGTCGAAGGGCGACACGAACAACATCGCGCCGCGCCTTGGCGTGGTGTGGTTACCGACCGCCGATCGGAGCACGACGCTGCGGGCCAGCTTCGGCCTCTACTACGATCAGAACCACTGGAACTTCACCGACATCTACCTGAACGAGACGCTGCTTGCCTTGCGGCGCATCAATCTCAACGCGAATACGCAAGCGAACAACCCGTTCTGGACGCCCGCGAACACCGCCATCGGCATCGCCGAGATGCGCGCGTTTCTCGCGCGCAACTTTCCGGCGTATCCGGATCTCAATCGGCTGCCCTTTGCGCAGGAGACGATTCTCGGCGTCGCGCCTGACTACAAGATTCCGTACTCCGCAAATACGGCGGTCGGCATCACGCGTGACTTCGGATCCGCCGTGAGCGTCCGGGCCGACTACGTGCATACACGCACACACGATCCAAGCATCGGGCCGGACACCAACTGGATTCAAAACGCTGACGGCACGTTCTCGCGCCGGGATCGGCGCTACGGCAACATCACGCTGGTGACAAACGGCGGGTTCATCAAGTACGACGGGCTCGTCGCGCGCGCCGAACTCCGCGCCTCGGCCACCGCGCGGGCGGGACTTTCCTACACGCTGTCAAAGACCACCTCAAACATGTCCACAGGCCTCAGCACCGGCGGCGTCACCAACCCGTTCAATCTCGACGAGGACCTTGGTCCTGACGACAACGATCGGCGCCACAACGTCGTGCTCGACGCGTCGTACCTCGTGCCGCGTATCGCGACCCAGGTGGCGGGTATCGTGAGTTATCGCAGCGCGCTCCCCTACAGCGTGAGCACGAGCTTTCAGCTCGACGCCGATCCGTTTTCCGATCGGCCCGAGCCACGCAACTCCCGCCGTGGGGACAAGGAATCGAACGTCGACCTGCGCGTGAGCAAGATTCTTCGATTCGGCGGACACTACAACGCGACGGCGTTTTGGGAGATGTTCAACGTATTCAATGTGGACAACTGGCTGCGCTACCAGGGAAGCCTGCAATCCTCTGCGTTTGGGTTGCCGCTGACCGAAGCGCCGAAACGGCGCCAGCAGCTCGGATTTCGCTTCGAGTTCTGAAGCTGTCAGCGAGGTCGATACCGCTGCGGGACCTGGTCGGGACCAGGCGCCTGCAGGAGCTCTCCGTTCGTCATCACGTCCATTCCGTGAAGACCGACCGCGTCGACGTAACCGAGCAGCTTGCCGGTGGTTCGATCGACTTTGATCAACCACCCAGGCACGCTGTTCGGGCCGCGAGGAATGCTCGACAGCCACATCGCATCGCCGGTCAGCTTCAGTCCAAAGGTCTTTCCGTACTGTGACCACTCCCCCAGAAACTTTCCGTCGCGGTCGAATCGCTGGATGCGGCCGTTCTCGCGATCGGCCACATAGATGACCCCCTTCTCATCCACCTGGATCGAGTGCGGCAGACGGAACTGACGCGGGCCGGTGCCGGCGCTTCCCCACTCGCGAAGTTTCTTGCCGTCGGGTAAGTACTCGAGAATGCGCGCATTGCGGTAACCGTCCGCGATCAAGAGATTGCCGTTGGGCGCGAACGCGATGTCGGTGACGCTGCAGAAAGCTCCGCACGGCGCCGGCTGGCCACCGACTTCGATCTGCATCAACGTTTTTCCTTCGGGCGAAAACTTGTAGACCATCGAGCTTGCGGCGTCGGTGGTCCACACGTTCCCCTGCGGATCGATGCGAATGGCATGTGGCATCGTGTACAAACCCCTGCCCCATGAGCGCACGACGTTCCCATTGCGATCGACGACAACCACCGGGTCTGCCTTGTCGCCGCGCTGCAGCAGGTAGATGAGGCCATTTCGATCCGATGCCACCCACGACACCATTCCAAGCGCCCACCCATCCTGCTTCGGAGGGTGTGTGACGATTGGCGCCGGGTCGAGCGGCAATTTCGGCGCGCTTTGCAGGAGGGCACGCAGGTTGACGTTCTGCGCCTCCATTTTGGCGCGCTCATCGGGCGGCATGCTGCCGGGATTCTGAAATGACAGCGGCACGAACAAAAGGTAAGTCAATAGACGCTGAAACATCGACCGGCAAGCTATCATCCTCTTTCGTTCGATGACAAGGGTCTTGACGGACTCATTGTCCATCTGCGTGATACGCTTCCCTCCGCCCCAGCGGGAGGAACGACATGCGTAAGGTTCTCGCGTTGCTCGTGCATGGTGTCCTCGTCTCGACCCTCCTCTTCGCGCAGACATCCGAACGGCTGAAGCTCGTTGAACGTTACGAGAGAGATCTGAAAAGCCGCGACGCTGCCAAGCGGGCCGACGCGGCCCGTGGTCTGGGCGATCTCGAGATGACGGAAGCCATCGACGCGTTGGTCGTCGCGTTGAGCGACACGAACGCCGTCGTGCGGCAGGCCGCGGCGAGCGGGCTCTGGAATTCCAGCGGCGTCGCAAAGCGCGCCGTCGCGCCCCTGCGCCGAGCGCTCGGCGACAGCGATCCGGCAGTCGTCGTACGCGCGGCCGGAGCGCTGATCGCAATGGACGAAGACCCCTCTTCCATGGCCGACCCGTTGCGGGGGGTGCTGCAGCGCGGCAACGAAGTGGATCGGTTTCTCGCCGCGCGCGCGCTGATCGGCATCGAAGCGGCCGACCGCCTCGCGCCGCCCATTCTCGACTATCTCCGGCGCAACGTCCCCGATCCCAAGGCTCCTGGCGACTGGTCGGCGAGGCGCGACAACTTCGAGGCAGGCACGAAGGCGCTCCGGCGTCTTTCGGCGACGAACGATCGCGCGTCGATTCCTCTCCTCTCGGCGCGGCTGCAGGATCATCCGCTCATCATCGAATCCGTTCTCCTGGCGCTCGGCGACTTCACGCCGCGACCCGACAGATGGGTCGAGACACTTCTTGCTTCGCTCACCTCTCCGGCTCCTGACGTCCGCCAAACGGCAGCCGCGCTCCTCGGCAAGCAGACCGTAGAGGCCGACGTCAAGCTGTGGGCGATTCCGGTGTCGCGACTCGTGAGCGACCCGGATAAAGGCGTCCGCGACGACGCGATACGGGCGTTGAAGGGCGCCCGCGGACTCGCGATCGGCGCGATGGGCGCGTTGACACAAGCTGTGAGGACAGAACCCGATGGCGATGTGCGCGCGTTGGCCGCCGAAGCGATCGGCGAGATTGCCGACGCGTCATTCGCAACCGACGCCGCTGTGAAGACCGCTGCCGCCAGGGATGCGCTTCCTGCCCTGGTGTCCGTGCTTGACCGCGATCCAAATCGTGAAGTGCGAGCGAAAGCACTCCGAAGCATTGACAAGCTGCAGATAGACACGACCGCGGCGGCAGAAATTCTCGCGCGGGCTGCCGTCCAGCAAACCGATCGCAACCTGCGGCTCGACGCGCTGCAGCTTCTGCGTAATCGCGGGAAAGAGGCAGCGCCGGCGCGGGCCGCGATCACGCCGCTCAAAAACGACAACGACGAGTTGATTCGCCGGCTCACCGACGCGGCGCTCGAAGCGATGACGTCGTCCAGCTACGGTTCCCGCACTGTGTCGACGGTCGCTGTCGATCCCGGCGCCCGCGACAAGGCGCTGGCGTTTCTGCGCGAGCGCAAACATACGTTCACTGAGGAGGCGTATTACTCCGCGCTCGACGAGGTGGAGCTCGACGTCGTTGAGGCATTCCTCGACGCGGGAATGTCTCCCAATCAGAAGTTCTCGCGCGCCTACGGAAATCCGGCGCTGCGTGTCCTTCTCGAGGCGGATGAAGCCTGTGGCGCAAAAGCCCGGCCGACCCCAAGCGACGCGAAAGCCATTCTGCGGTTGCTGCTCGCGCGGGGAGGCAATCCCAACATCAGCGACGATCGCGGCAACACCCCGCTGATGGAGGCGGTGGCAGCCTGTGATGTCGAAGTGACCAGGATCCTGCTCGGCGCCAAAGCCGACATGAATGCGAAGAACATCACGGGCTTGACCGCGTTCGAGTTCGGGCTCTTCGACAGCACAGACGGCGCAGCGGCGCTTGCCGCAGCGGGATTCAGGCTCAGCGCGGAAAAAGTGAAGATGTACCAAGAAGCATATGCAAAGGATTCAAAACGCCTGGAGCTGATTCGGAAGGCGACAGGGAAATGAGCTCCTTCACGAAGACACTCGTTGTCGTTTCGCTGCTCGGAGCCTCGCCATCGTTCGGGGCGACATGGAAATCCGAGGGCCCTTACTTCGGTAACGTCACATCGATCGTGGTCGATCCCGCAAGTCCCGATCACCTGTGGGTCTCGACGCACGGCGGCGGAGTGTGGCGGAGCGTCGACGGTGGGAAAACGTGGCAGCTCTCGGGAAAAGAGCTGAGCGATCGCGTGGTGACCTACGTCACGCTTCAGCCGAAGAGCAACATGCTTTGGGCCGGCGTCGAGAACGGCACGCTGGCGCGATCGAAAGACGGCGGCCAGACCTGGGAATGGCTGCGCCACGATCTTGCCATTTCGCCCCATCCGCCGGCGTTCGACCAGGCCGGCGCGATCTGGATCGCGGACGTGAACCTTCACAAACGCTCGACTGATGCCGGAGCAAAGTGGACCGACTTCCGCGTCACTGGTGGCGACGTTCGCGTATTCGCCTTTCATCCAGGCAATCCGAAGATCATCTGGGCCGGCGGCGTCAACGGACGGTCGGGGCTGTGGAAATCGAGTGACGCCGGCGCCTCGTGGAAGCAACTTGGCCTCGGCTTGCCGGAAATGAACTCGGTGCAGAAGCTCATCGTGGATCCTTCGCAAGCAGACACGCTCTACATGGCCGTCCGTCGCGGCGGCTTCAAGAGCATCGACGGCGGCGAGAACTGGACGGCCATCGGCGGCATGATTCAGGACGCTGAGATCGAGAGCCTGACACTACATCCCTCATCACCGCGCACGCTCTTCGCGGGGACCTCCAAAGGCTTC
>DASPWV010000153.1:0-3626 GCA_035637635.1 Vicinamibacterales bacterium
TTCCACAAGCCGTAATCCAGAGCGTTTTTCCGTCCGTCGCGCAGATCTTTGGCGATGTCGCGAAGCTCTGCAACAGTCTTCTTCGTGAGCTCTTCGTAGGTATGCGCTGTCATGAGGGGGAGGGGCCGAGAACGGGCGTGATGCTAACCGCGAGACGGCCTTAATATCTCCTATCGTCAGAGCCACGTTCCGGGGTTGGCGGGAGCGCAGTACTTCGGGCGCGGCACTGAAGGTGGCATCGCGCGCGCGGCTCGAGAAGCAGTCTACTGGTACGTCTCCGTACCCGCGAGGCAGGTCGGCGACTCCCGCGACCCGAACGTATCGCGCAAGGTGCTGTCGCCCAGTTCGATCAGCGTTTCCGGGCAATCGTCTCTGCCACCAACCCCACGGACATGAGGCTTGATGAACTACTCGATCGCGAACCGCTTCCACGATGGGGCCGCGGCCCGGTGACGCTGCTCGGTGACGCGGCGCACCCGATGCTCCCGCACGCGGGCCAGGGTGCGGCGCAGGCCCTCGAAGATGCTGTGGCCATCGGACGTGCTCTGGACGGAGTGATCGATGTCCACGCGGCGTTGCGCGCGTACGAGCAGCTTCGGTGGCGGCGCGTGCATCGCATTGTGCGGATCGCCCGCCGTAATGCCCGTTTTGGCTCGATGACGGGCTGGTTCGAACAGACGCTCCGCGATTTTTTCATTCGCCTCGTACCTGCGTCCGTGTTCACGAAGATCTATCTCGAGTTTGGGAGTCCGCCGGCGCTTGAATTCGGCCCTGAGGTGCGCGCGCCTAGCGGCCGACCAGCAGATCAAGGCTGAACCGCGCTTTCTCAAGAGCCCGACCCCAGCTTCTCGAGGACGACCAGCGCCACTGCCGGGCACACCGCACAGGCGCTCTTCTACGACGCGCTCGAACGAGGTTGCAGCTGGGATCTTGACCGCAGCATTCGTTAGTGCTAACTTACCGTTAGTGGTTACTTACGAAGTAGACCCGTGGGACGCGCTGGGCGATGGCACTCGTCGCGCCATCTTCAAGCGCCTCGTCGAAGGACCACGGTCAGTAGGCGAGCTGGCTAGCGACCTCCCAGTCAGCCGCCCCGCCGTGTCTCAACACCTGCGTGTGCTCAAGGACGCCGGCCTTGTCTCTGACCGCGCGGAAGGCACTCGTCGTGTCTACGCGGTGCACCCTGCCGGCCTGGAAACGTTGCGCGGTGATCTCGACCGATTCTGGACCCATGCTCTCGATGCGTTCAAGGCCGTCGCCGAGAAATCGCGCAGAGCTCAACGCGAGAAACAGAAGGAGAAGAAGCGATGAATTCCACTGCGACTGCGTCTGGCTTCCACGCCGACGTGCCGATCAAGAAGAGTGTCCTCGTAGCAGCCTCCCCAGAGCGTGCATTCCAGGTCTTCACCGAAGCGATGAGCACCTGGTGGCCGTTGCGCACCCATCACATCGGAAAGGCCGATGCGGAGAGTGTGGTCATCGAACCGTTCGTCGGCGGTCGCTGGTTCGAGCGCGGGGTCGCCGGGAGTGAGTGCGACTGGGGCAAGGTCCGGGTCTGGGATCCGCCACGGCGCCTGGTGCTGTCGTGGGAGATCTCGAGCGACTGGCGACACGATCCATCAATCCAGACCGAGGTCGAAGTCCGCTTCAGCGCCGAAGGTGCCTCCACCCGGGTCGAGTTGGAGCACCGCCTGCTTCATTACTACGGCGAAGCGGCTGCCCAGATGCGCGGCCGTTTCGATTCAGAGCAGGGTTGGATGGGGCTCCTCAAGGCGTTCGCAGCGCGTGCCTCGGCAGCCTGACACCTTTGACAGGTGGGGAGAACGATATGGCAGATATTACCGAGGCCCGCAAAGCGTTGGTCGCGCGGATACTCGAAGGCAAGGGCACGGCGCCTCCCCCTCAGCGCCGTGCCGCGTTCGATAACGCAGGGCTCGCCGAGCCGCTGCGCACGTTGATAGACAAGGTTGCCAGGTACGCCTACAAGGTCACCGACGCGGATATCGCCGCCGCACGTCGATCCGGCCTCAGCGAGGACGAGATATTCGAGCTCGTCGTGTGCGCCGCTATCGGCCAGGCCACGCGGCAGTACGACACCGCGCGCGCGGCCCTCGAGGCCGCAACGAAAAGGAGCGAACATGCGTCTCGCGATTCTCGATAGCGGCCACAGTTTCAGAATGAAGGCGCTATTCGCGTTCATTCGCGCGATCTCGCGCCTTCCGGTGCCGGATGCCGTAAAGCTCAACCGCTACCGCGCCGACTTCTACGGCACGCCCATGAGGGTGCTCACCCAGATTGCGATGCGCGGCCCCTCTGCATGGTCGGTTGGCGACCGCGAGTTGATGGGTGCCTCGGTGTCCCAGACCAACGGGTGCGAGGTGTGCACGAAGACACACGCCGGGGTCGCGGCGCTCGCGTATCAGGACGAGGCGAAGGTCTCCACGACGCTTGCCGACCTCGAGACCGCAACGATCGAAGAACCGCTGCGCACGACGTTGCGTATGCTGCGCAAGCTGGCGCGCGAGCATGTGGTGGATGCGGACGACATGCGCGCGGTACTCGCTGCCGGCGTGTCACGCGAGCAGATCGAAGACGCGCTCGCAGTGTCCTTCGTCTTCAACACCGTCGATCGGCTCTCCCGTGCCTTCGGGTTCGTTGTGGCGGGCCCCAAGGCCTTCGAGGCCGGCGCCAGGTTTCTCCTCGCGCGCGGCTACCGTTGACGGCACGCTGCGATGAAATCCTAACGAGTTCACCTAATGGATTTGGCCTTCTTGCGCTTCGTTGGTTTCGATCCTACTCGCGCAGGCAGCTTCTTGCTCCCAGTTTCGCGGTTCCATTCTTCAAAGGTCTCGTTGGAAATCTTTCCCTCGACAAGAAGCTCTGCGAACTTGCGTCGTTGCGCCTGGCTCTTGAATGGCATGAGCTCGTTCCTCACCGAGTCGGCCCGTGCGTGCTGCGGCGGGCTGTGTCTTGGATCACGTTCGTGGTTGTCGAACGACGCTGATGTGACCGTTGCGCTCGAGTACTGCCAGCGCCACATCGCGTATTTCAGCCACGTTCCCATTGAGACGCAGATCCTCGAGGAGGTCGTGCTCGCTCAGCCGATTGCGCAGCGCTGCGGCCTCATCGATCTTTCCGTCTGTCACGATCACATCACTGCGTCCTTTGATCAGAAGACCGAACGCATGTGACCGGCGCGACCAGTACGCCAGCACACGGTGCAGAATCACGAGCACGAAACCACCCCCCAGCGTCGGGAAGAAGGCGGCCGTGCCGTTAACGGCGCGAGCGAGCATCGACGCCAGGATGAAGCCGAGGACGGCATCAAACGCCGTCTTCTGGGACAGAAATCGGCGGTCGCCGCAACGGACGATCACCAGTGTGGCCATGAACACGATCACGCCGCGCAGGCTGATCTGCGTCAGCGTGAGCTCCGGAGCGTCGAGACCAAGGCCGAGCAAGGCATGAATGTCAAAGGGTAGATTCGCCATACGGCCTCCTACGACGCCTGCTTCTGTTGGTGCGCGCGGAAAAACCCTCGGTGTGTTGCCATCCGCGTGAACGCTATCAAACTACTCCGAATGATCTTCCCCGACGGCCAGCCGCAACGCGGTTGCAAGACAACC
>DASPWV010000154.1:0-5445 GCA_035637635.1 Vicinamibacterales bacterium
CTCACCAGCGGCACCGTGGGTCTCAGTCCCACGACGTTGTTGACGGCAGCCGGACCTCGAATCGATCCGCCGGTATCTTCGCCGATGCCGATTGTCGCGAAGCTGGCGGCAATACCGGATCCGGTTCCGCCTGACGACCCGCTCGCACTTCGGCGTGGATCGTACGCATTCCGGATCGGGCCCGACGCTGAGCTCAGGTATCCGGACGCGAACTCGCCCATCGTGGCTTTGCCGAGAATCAGCGCGCCTGCCCGCTTCAGCCTCGTCACAATCGTGGCGTCGGACGCGGGCACGAAATCCTTGAATCCGACGAAGCCGTGCGTCGTCGGCATGTCGCTCGTATCGATCTGGTCCTTGACGAGCACGGTCACGCAGTGGAGCGGTCCGACCGGTCCGCTCGCCGAAAACGCAGCATCGAGTCGCTCGGCTTCCTGTACTGCGTGCGGGTTGATGGTCTGGACCGCGTTCAGCGCAGGACCGGTCTTATCGTAGGCGTGGACACGTTCCAGGTAGAGGTCGACGAGGCGGCGACACGTCACCTGTCGCGCACGGAGCGCCGCCTGCACGTCGTCGATCGCCGCTTCGACGACTGTGAACGGCGCGGGTCCTGGAGCAGCGCTTGTCTGCGCAATGGCGGTTACCGCCGTCCACATCACTGTGATCACGACTGCCGCCGAGAATATTGGTCGAGCACACGAAGGTTTGAGCACTTGCATCTGGATTGATAGAGTATGCGGCACGCGCCCGAGTAGATCGCGATCAGGATCGGCCCGACGGCCGGGAGGGAGTTGAATGATGAAACGCACGTTTCTCGCCTCGGTGCTTGCGGGGTCGGTGCTGATGTCGCTTCCAGCCTACGCCCAGACGGACCTGGGCGGCCTGATAGGTTACGCCAAAGACGAACAGGGAGCAGTGCTGCCTGGCGTAACGGTGACCGTCACCGGCGCGGCGATTCTCACGCAGGTGACTGCCGTAACAGACACTTCGGGCTACTACCGGATTGTGAACCTGCCGCCAGGGACGGTTGTGTTGACGGCGGAACTCCAGGGCTTCGCTTCGTATCGGCAGGAAGGAATCGTGATACGGGCCGGCACCACGTTCGCTGTCGACATCAACATGCAGCTGGCGACCGTCGCGGAAAACATCACCGTGCGCGCCGAATCACCGATGATCGAAACGCTGAAGTCGACCACCTCGTACGCGATCACCGGCGAGCTGTTCCGCGCAGCTCCCGTGACCGCTCGATCCGTCTTCACCGATACGTTGGACATGCTGCCGGGCATCGGTTCTGGGCAGGCGAATGACGGAAGCGGTGTCCGCATCTATTACTTCCTGGGATCCAGCCAGTGGGGCGGCTTCACCGCTCTGGACGGTGCGCCGTTCACATCCTTCGGCAACTTTGCGCCAGCCCGATCGAGCATGAGCACCGAGACTGTTGGCGACGTTGAGGTCCGCGCGGGCGGCGCCGAGGCGTTCACGCCACTCACCACCGGCATTTACATGAACATCGTGTCGCCACGCGGCGGCAACACGTTCAAGGGCGGCGCCAGCCTCACCTACATGCCACTCAAGTGGAATGCCGACAACAGCAGCGGCGGTCGGATTCCCGGAGGGCTGCCCAAGGCCGAATCGATTCGGCATCTCGACCTGTCACTGGGTGGTCCCATACAGGAGAACAAGGTGTGGTTCTTCTCATCGTACCGGTATGCCAGCGACGAGAATGGCATCAGCCGCGCCGCGAGCGACTTGAAGAACCTGCAAACGTTCAGGCCCGACTTCACGCCATTCAACAATCCGTGGACGACGACGGACCCGTACGTCAAGGTGACGGGCCAACTGACCCAGAAGCACGAGCTGTCCGCCTTCTATCATTACGACCGCATGCAGTACACCTCGCATCAGAACAACGACGCCGATCCGATTGTGTTCCAGTCAGGTGGCGGGTCGCTCTACTCCGCCAGGGTGAACTCGGCGTGGAGCAACTACATCGTGTCTCAGTTGACGGTGTCCTACAACAATAAGGCCCAGAGCCTGGAGGACACGTACAAGGACCTGAAAGGGTCTGGTCCCCAGATCCTGATCCACCAGGATGCCTTCACGACAAGTGGCATCCAGACCGGGAACGGCGCGCTCGTTCGCGAGAACAACGCGCAAACGATCAACCTGCAGCCCGCGTCCTTCATCCTCGTACGCGGCGACCTGACGTTCTTCAAGAACCAATGGGCGGGCTCTCACGAGTTCAAGACCGGGTTCTTCGGCGCGCCGCGCAGCAATCGTGATCAGATCTATCGAGCAGTGAACGACGGGTTCATTCTTGAAGAGCAGCGGCAGATCGATCCGGGCAATCCCGCAGCGGGCCTCACCTGGTTCCACCGGCAGACGGTGAGCCCGGCGACGATCCGGAACATCGGCGTTCGCGACCGCGACTACGGGATCTACCTCCAGGACACGTGGAAGCCGATGGAGCGGATCAGCATCAACGCTGGTGTGCGCGCGGACTTCATTCGCCGCTGGGACGACGTGCTCGGGTTCCAGCGCATGAAAACGACAGTCGTCGGGCCCAGGTTCGGCATGACCTATCTCGTGACCAAGGACGCCAAGAACGTCGTCCGTTTCTTCGCCGGCCGCACGCACGAGCAGATGGCCGGCAACGACGTGGTCGACACATTTGCCGGGGTCACCCCGCTCACCACGACCGACGTGTACAAGGACAAAGCCGGCAACCTGACGACCATCATCACGCCCCCGACGACGACAGCACTGGCGCCCCTTCAGGTCGCAAAGGACATCAGCCAGCCGTTCATCGATGAGTACATCCTCGGGTTCCGGAAGCAGTTCCAGGGGCAGATCAGCATCGACGTGACCGGACAGCGGCGCTCGTACAAGCACCAGTACGGCCTGGTCGACATCAACGGCATCTACCCGAGCGCGCCCTTTCAGCCGTTCGGTGGCTTCGGGCTGATCGATCCGAACCGAGGCATCATCCTGCAGGAAAGGAACAACACCTGGAGTGACTGGGTGGTCAGCGCGCTGTCTGTCGTGGTGGCCAAGAACATGTCGAAGAACTTGCAGCTCATGGTCGGCGCCAACCGCCAGTGGCAGCACCTCGCGGGCACGTGGAACCCCACTGATCCGGCCCGCTTCATCCAGCCCGATGCATTTGCCGACAATCGTGACCTGCCGGGCATCAACGGCAATGCCGACACCAACACGATCAACGGAGGCTGGGTGCCGGGCGGCTACAACTGGCGGCCGTACAACCTCCGGATGGTCGGCCAGTACCTCGCTCCTCGAGGAATCACGCTGTCAGCGAACTACCAGTGGGAAGGCGCCGATTACTCAGGTCCGATCGTGACCAGACTCTCCGCGGCCGATCCGCGTTTCGGCCCTCCGACTGTCACGCTGACAAACGGAACAACGCAGCCCAACCCGCTTGCCACCACGATCCGTTTTGCGAATAAGAATCGCGGCGACGGGCAGGTGCTCAACGAACCAATCCGCACTCTGCAGATGAGGATCGGCAAGATCGTCAAGTTCAATAGTCATAGCCTCGAGAGCGCCCTCGTCGTTTACAACCTGTTGAACTCGGGCGCGAACATCCAGTACAAGAGTCCCGGCGGCAACCAGATGTACAGCACGAACTTCCTGCAGGCGTTCAACAAGCTGCCGGCACGCGGGTTCCAGCTGCAGTTCGTTTATAAGTTCTAAGGGCACGCCGCGGTCTTCGACTCCATCACGCGCTCGCCTTGGCCGCACCGGCCAGGGCGAGCGGTGCCCGTGAAGCGACAAAGCCCGCGGACGCGGCGCGCAGTCCCCCATCGGGAAGTCCTCACGTCACACACTCAGCTTGACGAGAGAACGCCCGCAGTTACCGGCAGGCGATCAGCGCGGGTTCTCCGTCACGCGCGGCGCGAGGCCCGCCAGAGGGACCGGGAGATCAACGATGTCGAGAAAGACCGAGAGAGCATTTGCGACCGGCATGGCCGTGGCGCTGGCGTGGATGGCGTTCGCGACGGTGCCGGGTCACGCTCAGGAAAGTACTCGCGCAACGATCGATGGATTGCACAGCCGGTTGCCGTGGCGGTTCATCGGTCCCGAAGGGAATCGCGTCACTGCTGTGACGGGCGTGCCGGGTGACCCGCTGGTCTACTACGCTGGGGCGGCGTCGGGCGGCATCTGGAAGACCAGCGACGGCGGTCAGTTCTGGGAACCAGTGTTCGACGACCAGCCGGTCGCCGCGATCGGCGCCCTCGCCGTCGCGCCGTCTGATCCGAATATCGTCTGGGCCGGAACCGGCGAGTCGTTCATCGGGCTCAGCACCAATATTTCACTCGGCATGGGGATGTACAAGTCCACCGATGCCGGCAAGACGTGGACGCAGATCGGGCTCGAGCAGACCGGGCGCATCGCGCGGCTCGCCGTCGATCCCACCAATGCCGATGTCGCCTACGCGTGCGCGCTCGGCCACGCCTATGGGCCGCAGCCCGAGCGCGGCGTCTTCCGCACAACCGATGGCGGTAAGACGTGGGACCGCGTGTTGTTCGTGGACGAGAACACAGGCTGTTCGGACCTCGCGATCAACCCGAAGAATCCGCGGATTCTCCTCGCCGGGATGTGGCAGCTTCAGATGAACCCGTGGGGCTATGAGAGCGGCGGTCCCGGCAGCGGCCTCTTCCTGTCCCGCGACGGCGGCACGACCTGGAAGCGGCTCTCCAACGGCCTGCCGAAGCCGGAGGTTGGTGTCGGGAAGGTGGCGGTCGCAATCGCGCCGTCGAACCCAAACCGCATGTACGCGCTCATTGAAACGGGAGACGGTATCCCGTGGAACGGAAAGGAAACCGAGCGCGGACAGACCTGGCGGTCGGACGACGGAGGCGAGACGTGGCGCATGATCAGCACCGACACGGAGGCGATGGGACGCGTCCACTACTACTCGCGCATTGCAGTCGCGCCCGACAACGAGAACGAGATGTACTACCTGGTAAGCAGGTTCGGCAAGTCGATCGACGGTGGCCTCACGTTAGCGTTGCAGACGAGATGGTACGACGCGCCTGGAGCTGACCACCACGACATGTGGATCGATCCGACGAATCCCAACCGGATGATCGTCGGCCACGATCTGGGCGCATCGATCACGCTCACGCGCGGCCGGCCGCGCGGGTGGAACCGCGTCCGCCTGCCGATCGCGCAGATGTATCACGTCTCGGTCGACAACCAGATTCCTTACAAGGTTTACGGCAACCGGGAAGACGGCCCCGGGTATATCGGCACGAGCAACAGCCGCCGGAGCGCTTCGTCCGAAAGCCCCATGGTCGGGGGCGGTGGGGGCAGCGGTGATCCGCGCATCACCCGTAACTACTGGCACACGATCAACAACGGAGAGAACGGGTGGGCCATTCCCGATCCGGTGAACCCGGATGTCGTGTGGACGACGGGATCCGGCTC
>DASPWV010000155.1:0-5795 GCA_035637635.1 Vicinamibacterales bacterium
AAGTGCCAAGTGCCGAGTGCCGTTCAGACCCAAGACCCAAGACCCAAGACTGACCAAATGCTGAGGGCCCGTGCCGACTGATCCAACCATCCAGCTTCAGTTGCTGACACTTGCGCGCGCGGCGCTCGAGGCGCGCGTGCGCAGTCTCGCGTTACCGTCCGTGCCACTGGAGATCGAGGTCGACGGATTTGGTGTGTTCGTCACGATCTACCATCGCGGCGACCTGCGCGGCTGTCTCGGTTCGCTCCAGTGCCAAAACGCGATCGTATCCGCCGTCGCACGGCTTGCCGCATCGGTGGCGCGCGACGACTACCGCTTTTCGCCGCTGATGCCGCACGAGCTCGCCGCGACGACAATCGATCTCTCCGTGTTGTCGCCGCCAGAGGAGATTTGTGGTCCCATGACGATCGAAATAGGCCGCCACGGCCTCATTGTGGAGCAGGGCTCTCAACGCGGCCTGCTTCTGCCGCAAGTGGCGACCGAGCACGGCTGGGACGGCGAGACGTTCCTCGCGCACACGTGTCGCAAGGCGAGCCTGCCCACCACAGCGTGGCTCAATGGCGCGACGGTTTATCGTTTCGAAGCAGAGGTGTTTGGCGAAGGCACTCGTCCCAAGCGCAAGTAGCCAGCACCGCGGAGGAAAGGCCCGCGCTACATGCAGCTCTGGGACGTAGCGCCGGACGTTGTGGCGACTTCAGGGCGGCCGCTTTATTGCACGCCGATCGTAAGCAGCAGTAACGGCGTGCGGATCATGAATCGATCACGACACGCACGCCACGCTACTTGATGAAGAGCATCTCCCGATATGTCGGCAGCGGCCACAACTCATGCGGCAAGAGCAGCTCGATGTTGTCGCCGAGCTCGCGCAGACCAGCCATCGCAGGAACGACGGTGTCGCGCATGTACTTGGCGTGCTTCTCTGTCGAGTTGCTGGTGTGGTCGAGCGCCGCGGCCAACACATCGGTTTCCGACTTGAACTGGTCGATGAGCTTTACGAGCTGCTCGAGCAGCCGCTTGCTCTCCCTGCTCGGCGCACCGCCCGCCTTGGCCGCCGCCGTGCTTTCACCGACGCGCTTCTGATACTCGAGGGCGGCGGGGAGAATGTAGCGGTTTGCCATCAGCACCATCAATTGTGCCTCTACGTTGATCGTCTTCACGTACGTCTCGAGATACACGTCGTAGCGCGCGTGCAGCTCCCGCTCGTTGAGAATCTTGAATTTCTCGAACATCTTGACGACATCGGGCTCGATCAACTCCGGCAGCGCGTCGACGGTGTTCTTGAGATTGAGCAGTCCGCGTTTGCCCGCGTCCTTCTGCCACTCCATGGAGTAGTTGTTGCCGTTGAAGATGATCCGTTTGTGCTGCTTGATCGTCTTCCTCAGCAGCGCAGCGACGGCCTCTTCGAGGCTTTGTCCCTTGCGCATCATGGCTTCGAGCTCTGTCGCCATGAAATCGAGCGATTCGGCGACCGCCAGGTTGAGGCACGTGGCTGGAAACGCAATATTCTGTCCCGACGAGACCGCGCGGAACTCGAACTTGTTGCCGGTGAACGCGAAGGGCGAGGTTCGATTCCTGTCGCCGGCATCGCGCGGCAGTTTCGGAAGGACCGACACGCCGATATCGAGCAGGCCGCCTTCTTTCGACGATCTCGCGCCGCCGGCTTCGAGCTGGTTGAAGATGTCGGTGAGCATGGCGCCGAGAAACACCGACAGAATGGCCGGCGGCGCTTCATTGGCGCCGAGACGGTGATCGTTGCCGGCGCTCGCGATGCTCATGCGAAGCAGGCCCTGCCACTTGTCCACCGCGCGCAACACCGCGACGCAGAAAAACAGAAATTGCATGTTCGCGTGCGGCGTGTCGCCGGGATTCAGGAGGTTGTTGCCTTTGTTGTCGCCGATGCTCCAGTTCAGGTGCTTGCCGGAGCCATTGACGCCGGCAAACGGCTTCTCGTGCAACAGGCAAGCCAGTCCGTACTTCGGCGCAATCTTCTTCATCATCTCCATCGTCATCATCTGATGATCGGTGGCGACGTTCGCGCTCTCGAAAATCGGGGCAATCTCGTACTGGCTCGGCGCGACTTCGTTGTGTCGCGTTTTCACCGGTACGCCCACCTTGTACAACTCCGACTCCACGTCGGCCATGCACGCGAGCACGCGTTCAGGAATCGACCCGAAGTACTGATCCTCGAGCTCCTGACCCTTCGGCGGACGCGCGCCGAACAGCGTCCGCCCCGCGTTGATCAAATCGGGCCGGGCGAAATAGAAATTGCGATCGATGAGGAAGTACTCCTGTTCCGGCCCGCAGGTTGCCGTCACGCGCGTGGCATCGGAGCCAAACAACCGCAGAACACGCACTGCCTGCCCCGACAGCGCTTCCATCGAACGAAGGAGCGGCGTCTTCTTGTCGAGGGCCTCGCCGGTCCAACTGACAAACGCCGTCGGAATGACGACGGTTACGCTATTGCCGTTCGAGAGGAGCCAAGGCGGACTCGTCGGATCCCACGCCGTATAGCCGCGCGCTTCGAACGTGCTGCGCATCCCGCCTGAAGGGAAACTCGACGCGTCCGGTTCCCCCTTTACGAGCTCTTTTCCGCTGAACTCCGCAATCGACCGCCCGTCGCTCGACGGCTGATAAAACGAGTCGTGCTTCTCGGCCGTGATACCGGTCATCGGTTGAAACCAATGCGTGAAATGAGAGGCGCCCTGCTCAATCGCCCAGTCCTTGAGCGCCGAGGCAACCGCATCAGCCGTGGAAATATCCAGCGGTTCACCCTGCACGATGGTGTCGCGCAGCGAACGGTAGACGGCCCTCGGTAGGCGAGACTGCTGGACCTGGTCGTTGAACACGAGCGAACCGAAGATGTCGCTGACACGGGCCGGCGTTCGGGCTTGGCGCCCTTCGGTCATGGCCCAGTCATGAATATTCCTGACGGCATCGGCGAGCGCGGCGGAACCCATGGCGTTGATGTCCTTTCGAATGAGCAGATGTGTGTCTGGTCCGCGTTGAAATTACCGGGTTAATGCATGAGTATGCACGAAAGCATGCTTAATTGGCAACAATCGCATCGCTTTCCATGATAAATGCCGCTCATTTCTGCAAGCATATCAACCAAACGTGCAACACATGCAGATTTGCCGCAACACTGCGACAACCGCCAATGCTTGGGGGCCAGCGCGGAAAAGGGGCTGGCCCCTTTTTTCTCGGAGGCCCTGTTGGTCGCGCCGTTCCGAGAAAAAACGAGAAGGTCCCTTTGTACCTCGTCCTGAAAACGGCGCGGCGCTTTTTTTAGAACACCGGAACCAGCGTCCGCTGGGCGCACGAGCTCGCCGGCGCCGTTGCTGTGCCATTGGCCAGGACGGGATACGCAAGATCGGCCATCACCTGATAGCCCGAATCGCTTGGGTGGAATCCATCGCCGGATAGGTTCGCGGTGCTGTACACGCGCGGATCGCACATCAAATCGACCACGAGGACGTTCTGTCCTGCCAGTACGTTCACGCGGTCGGTGAGACCTACGGCAATGCGCTGAAGAACGCCGCGCTCTTCAATCGTGTTGTTCGCGACGTACGGCATGCCGGCGAGATTTGGCAGATTGAGCGCCACGAGGCGCGCATTCGGCACGCGCGCGCGGAGTCGGGCGATCATGTCGCGGTAATCGCTGCCCCACTGCTGAACCTGGCGGTCGATGAAACCGCGAACATCGTTGCCACCCTGTCCCGCACGCACGGCTTGTCCGATGGCATTGGCGTCGTTGCCGCCCGCGAATACGGTGAGGTGGGTCGTTCCACTCGGCACGAAGGGAGCTTCCTGGTCGATGAGATTCGCGATGATATCGTCGCGTCCAATCTGACGCGCCAACGTTTGAATGGCCGGCGACAGCACGGCGCCGGGAATGCCACGGTTGTTGAACGTGACGGTCTTCCCCGAGCCTTCGAGCCGTGTTCGTAACAGGTAAACGTAGCCCCTTCCAGCAGGACAGTCGGTAAACGGCACGCATGGAACCGTGCTGCCGTAGCCAATCGCATCACTGGCGCCGAGGGCCGTATAAACGATGGGGTCGGTTGGCGAGGGATTGGTCGGGGTCTCGGGCTTCTTACTACAGGCAAACAAAGGGATAGCGCAGATGACGGCTAGGGAAACGATGCGCAACCGGCGAGCTTGCATTGCGTCATTCTGCCATTTCGCTCCGTCAAAGCCGTTTGGCGCCGGTTTTCGCGTGGCGACACGCTTGCATAGAGCAACACGAGGCTCTCGTGCGCTCTATGTCCGATGCGCTGAGGCAACCCTTCATCGATCGCCGCGAAGCAGGCGCCGTGCTTGCTCAGCAGCTGCGTCATTACGCATATCGCTCCGATGCCATTGTGCTGGCACTGCCGCGCGGCGGCGTGCCGATCGGCTATGAAGTCGCGACTCTCCTCGGCTTGCGACTCGATGTGTTCCCGGTCAGAAAGCTCGGTGTGCCCGGACAGCCGGAGCTCGCGATGGGGGCGATTGCGCCCGGCGGCGTCCGCGTCCTCAACGCCGACCTCGTGAGTCGTTTCGGCATTCCCGATCGGTCGGTCGATGTCGTATCCGACGCCGAAATCCGCGAGCTCGATCGATGGGAACAGCTCTATCGCAACAACCAGCCACCCCTGGAGCTGCGCGCGCAGATCGCGATCTTGACGGACGATGGCCTGGCCACTGGCTCGTCGATGCGGGCCGCAGTGCAGGCCGCGCGTCAACTCGGCGCGTCGCGCATCGTCGTCGCCACGCCCGTGGGGGCGCGCGAGGTGTCTCGAGCGTTTGCGCAAATTGCTGATGAAGTCATCTGCGCGCGCCAACCGGCGCGGTTTCACGCTGTCGGCCAGTGGTATCTGAACTTTCCCGAAACGACGGATGCCGACGTCACCGAGCTTCTCAGCCGCGCCCGGCAGGCGCTGGCGGCAATGCACCCGTGACCGACCACGCGCGCGATCTCCTTCGGAACGCCGCTCTCTGGTTCGAGCCGGAGGCGGACGGCCTCGGCGCGGTGCTCGAACGAATCGGCGATGCGCGTCTCGTCTTGATGGGTGAGGCGACGCACGGCACGCAGGAGTTCTATCGCATCCGTGCCGAGCTCACTCGCGCGCTCATCACGCAGAAAGGCTTCAACATCGTCGCCGCGGAAGCAGACTGGCCCGATGCCTACCGGGCCAATCGCTTCGTGCGTCACGAGAGCGCCGATCGCAGCGCCGAACAATCGCTCAGCGACTTCACTCGGTTCCCGCGTTGGATGTGGCGCAATGTGGAAGTCGTGCGCTTCCTCGAGTGGCTGCGCGACTACAATGCCCTGCGGTCTCACGAACAGCGGGTGGGGTTTTACGGTCTCGATCTGTACAGCCTGCACGCGTCGATGCAGGCCGTGCTGCGGTATCTCGGCACGGTCGATCCCGCTGCTGCCGCGCGCGCTCGAGAGCGTTACAGCTGTTTCGAGGGGTTCACCGACGACGCGCAAGGCTACGGCTACGCAGCGACCCTCGGCCTCACGCGCTCGTGCGAAGACGAGGCAATCGCGCAGTTGGCAGAGCTGCGCCGCAAGGCTGCTGAATACGCCGCGCGTGATGGGCACATTGCCGTCGACGAACAATTCATGGCCGAGCAGAACGCCCGGCTCGTGCGAAACGCCGAAACCTACTATCGCGCGATGTTCGGTGCGCGGCAGCACTCGTGGAATCTCCGCGACACGCACATGATGGAAACGCTCGACGCGTTGATCTCGCACGTGGGACGGCTCTCGCATCATGCGCGCGCCATCGTGTGGGCGCACAACTCAC